>MHUY01000011.1:14302-18563 GCA_001825115.1 Candidatus Yonathbacteria bacterium RIFOXYC2_FULL_47_9
TGAGACTTGGTCTGTCCCTATAAGACGCGGCTTCATTTCTTCAATAATGACATCAGCAAATGTGCTCCATAAGTAGTGATAGAGTTCTTCGCCGGCGAGATGAAAGCGAAAGTTTTCAAAATGTGAGGTGACGCTTTCAATCGTGTTATTGAGTTCAGCAAGAATCTCCTCGTCGCGCGGAGTGAGTGTGGGGCGGGGTGTGTCGAGCGTGGTATCACCCGCGTTCGAAAGTACAAAACGTGAGGCGTTCCAAATCTTGTTACAGAAATGTTTGTAGCCTTTTATCTTGTCCTCGGCGAGTGCAATGTCGTTGCCGGGAGTATTGCCGACGACAAGGGCGATACGGAGTGCATCGGCGCCGTACTTGTCGGTGAGCTCGATAGGGGAGACGACGTTGCCCTTACTCTTAGACATTTTCTTGCCGTGTTTGTCGTTAACCATGCCGTGGAGGTACACCGTACGGAACGGTACTTCACCCTTGAGGTAAAGGCCAAAGAGTACCATGCGGGGCACCCACTTGAATATGAGGTCGCGGCCGGTCTCCATGACGTCGGTAGGGTAATGGACGAGGTCCTTGGGCTCAGGATATCCGAGCGCAAGGAGTGGCCATTGGCCCGATGAGAACCAAGTATCAAAGGTGTCTGTATCACGTATGAATGTTCCTCCACAGGCACACCCAGAGCCCTCAGTAGTCTTGTCGTCGAGTACACCAGTATTGCAACTTAGGCAGACGAGCGCAGGGATCTGGATACCCCATACAATCTGACGTGAGATGTTCCAGTCGATAGTGTTATCCATCCAATACAAAAATACCTTCTCGAAGTTGTCGGGAACAAATTTTATTTTTCCGGCGCGCACGGCGTCAGCAGCCATTTTAGCGAGTGGCGCCATTTTTACGAACCATTGAGGCATCACGCGCGGTTCGATGGTGGCGTTGCATTTGTAGCAGACGGGGACGGCATGGGTGTAGTCTTCGATTTTTTCAACAAGGCCGAGTGTTTGCAAATCCTCGACTACCTTGGTGCGCGCTTCAGCGATTTTCATTCCTGCATATTTTCCTGTTTTGTCGTTAAGTCTTCCGAATTGATCGATGACTTCGACGCGAGGGAGCTGGTGCATCTCGGACATTCTAAAGTCGTTGTGGTCGTGTGCAGGCGTGATTTTGAGCGCACCGGTACCAAACTCCATATCAACTGCTTCATCAGCGATGACTTTGAGGGTGAGGGGTCCTTCGGGGTGCTGTACTTCGATATCCTTGCCGATGAATTCCTTGTAGCGTGGGTCGCTGGGATTTACCGCAACGGCAACGTCGCCAAAGATCGTCTCGGGACGCACGGTCGCCACCACAAAAGGGCCGTACTTCAAATAGTAAAGCTTGTCGGGTTTCTCGACAGTTTCTGTTTCAACATCAGAAAGAGAAGTTTGATGCTTGGTGCACCAATTCACGGTGCGATAGCCACGGTACACGAGATTGTCGCGATAGAGCTTGCGGAAGGTTTCCTGTACTTCAGAAACAACGCTGGGGTCAAGGGTGAATTTTTCGCGCGACCAATCACATGATGCGCCGAGTGCCTTCACATCGGCTTCCATATGTTGTTTGCTCTCGAGGGTGAACGCCATGATCTCATCGTAGAGTTCTTTGCGGTCCATCTTGAAGCGCGAGCGACCTTCCTTTTCGAGTTTCTTTTCGTAGACGACTTGAGTCTCAAAGCCTGCATGGTCCGCGCCAGGCACCCAGAGGGCCTTCTTGCCCTGCATACGCTGGTAGCGGGTCATAATGTCCTCTAGGGCTATCGTGAGCCCGTGGCCTGCGTGGAGCCTCCCATTGGCATTGGGAGGGGGCATAATGATAGTAAAGGGTTCCTGGTGGCGTGCCGGTAGGTTGTCAGGGTTAAAAAACCCACTTTCTTCCCAAAGTTTGTAGATACGAGATTCGGTGTTTGCCGGCTCATAAGGTTTGGTTAATTTTTCGGGGATTTCAGCCATAGTAGGCTGATTTTATCATATTTACTTCTTTTTTCGAAACTCGAGATACTTCAGGGTTGTTGATTCACTTGTGCTTCTCTTGTTTAAAATTATCTCTTCTTTTTTAAAATTGTACGGACCCACATGTATAACAAAAGAGGAACTCCTACTACGGTAAAAATTATTAACAAAGGGAGTAGATAATTACCCCAAGCATTTGAAAGAATTAGATTGAATGACGTAGTGTGCTCAAACCTACTTACTAGTAAAAAAGTTATTATCACAATTGAGAGTAATATAAAAAATATAAAACTTATCACATTAAATGCAGATACGCGAAGACTAGGGTTAACTCTTTTTAGGAAAACACTATTAAGAAGATACCAAGCCCCAATTCCAATTACAGCCGCCCAAGCTCCTATTTTCGAGTAGGTGACAAAAAATATAAATAAGGAAACGATAATAAAAGCTATTTGTATTAGGGCCTGAATGAAGAAATTATTTTTCATGAACAAAGTATATCAATTTAGCGAAGGAGATACTACTTTTTCTTCCTCAATTCCGCAAGAGTTTTAGTCGCGGATTTGGCGAGGCGCATGTGCTCAATTTTTATTAGATTAGAGGTATCTGGGTTTTGTCGTACGGCCATACTCCAAGTCTTCGAGCTCTCACCATGTAGGTTCCATAAATCCCGTAGTATAAAATACCCCACACCCCAAACATTCCTTGACTAAATTCAACCCCTGTGGACGATTCGAGGACTCCGAAAATTGGCCATGCGACAAAAGATAGCACTAAAATAGTTGGTACCATAAAAACAAACAAAAGTCCCCAAGCCATAGGGTCGTCGCCTTTTACAAAAAAAGCTTTTCTCTTCAAAAAAGCAATTCCGAGTAGATTTAAAAATACAACTATTTTTTCCGAAGAAGAGACAGTATTATAAAAGCCAGTAAGTTCTGATAAAAGCAAAATACTTAAAAGTCCTACCACAACAATATACGCAGATGTTGAAATTACACTATTTGAACCCAAACTTTTCTTTGCGTAAGGGGAAAGAAAGATTAACGCCAGGAAACCAGCTACCAACTCACCTGTAAAATAATACAAGAAATCACTGCTTATTAGTTTAGGAAAGATAATACCACAGAAAAAATATAGTGACAGGTAAATATTAATAATAAAGTCTTTCCAGTCGGATTCAAATTTATTGTTCATAACTCCCTCTTCCATTTTATGGAGTATAACACAAAGAATCGTAACAGTTTTGTTTATTTCTTTTTCCGAAGTTCTGCGAGGGTTTTGGTGGCGGATTTGGCGAGGCGCATGGTGCCTTGGGCGAGGATGGTCTTTTGTATTTTTGCAGAGCGGGTGAGGCCGACGACGCCGACCATAAGGCCGTTGTCGGTCGAGAGCGTGCGGTCAGGGAGGAAAAGGGTCACACCAGGGAGCTCTCGCGCAATCGTCGTATGAAAGGTTGAACGAATCTTTGCGTTGGCACTTACGCCACCACCGAGAATGATCTCGTGCACGTTGTATTTTTTTGCGGCAGCAAGGGTCTTGGCAAGAAGTACTTCAGTAACGGAGTCTTCAAAATCTTTTGCAATAAGTGCTTTTATTTCTGGGGTGAGGTTAGGAATCTTTTTCACCATGTAGAGGACCGCGGTCTTGAGCCCAGCAAATGAAAAATCAAAATCTTTTGACTTGAGCATCGGGCGGGGGAGGGGCTCGCTGATTTTTTTGCCAGTAGGTACCGTTGCTGCAAGTTTCGAGATTTCTGGGCCACCAGGATAGGCGAGGCCGAGCATACGCGCAACTTTGTCGAATGCTTCACCGACCGCATCGTCGCGGGTTTGACCGAGAATCTCGTAGTTGTTTGCACGGGGGATGAGTACGAGCTCGGTGTGGCCACCGGAGATGAGGAGCGCGAGCGCGGGATAGCGGGGAACGGCGAGGGAGAAAATTTTCTTGCCGTCCTTTGCGGGTTTTGGAGTGAGTAAGGATGCCATGATGTGGCCCTCCATATGGTTCACCGGCATAACCGGAATACCCCAGAGAGCACCGAGCGCCTGAGCAGTATTGATACCTACCCAGAGTGCGGGCTCGAGACCAGGGCCGGAGGTAACCACAATAGCATCGATAGGAGGGGTGCTAACATCAAGGAGTGATGTTTTAAAAGTTTCAAAAAGTTCGGGTTCTTTATTAAATATGTTGGTGAGAGTTTCAGTCTCGCGCGGACCAAGATCGCGGGGCGCTCTAAGGACGCGGAAAAGACCGGCGTCACTGAGTGCCTTGATGA
>MHUY01000011.1:18575-22815 GCA_001825115.1 Candidatus Yonathbacteria bacterium RIFOXYC2_FULL_47_9
CAGCAGGGAAGACCCCGCCAAATTCGGCGTGGATATTTGCTTGCGAAACGAGTACGTCGGCAAGGACTTTTATCTGTGCGCGTGGAGAAATAGCACCGAGGGCTCCGGTGGTTTCGAGAATGGCGATGCCAGTCTCGTCACAGCTTGTTTCGATAGCGAGTATGCGCATGGTGTTAATCTTTTTTGATGAAGAGGTTAGGGTTCTTTTTTAGAACGGCAACAATGAGGATAAAATATTCTTGAATGATGGGGTCATGGGCGATCTTTGCATGTTTGCCTTCGTAAAGCTTTTCTAGACTGACGTCATTGAGCTGCCATGAGCGACCTTGATCAAGCATGATGTTGAAGATGGGAAGAAGTTTGTCGAGTGCGTAAATGAACTTACTTTCAGGGTCCGACTTTGTTTCGTACGCACGGAGTGTGTCCGTGAGGGCAGGGAAGTCAGGATATATTTCCGAGAGCTTGTTCGCGGCCTCCCGCTCAAGGTCAATCTTTTTTTGCTCTTCTTCTGCGCTTCGATGAAAGAACACATCCCCCGCATAAACCTCCACAATATCATGACAGAGCGCGTAGGTGAGTGCCTTTTCTTTACTGAGCGCAAGACCTTCTTTTTCGATGAGGTACCAAGCAATGAACGCGAGCTGAAAGCTGTGTTCAGCATCGTTTTCGAAACGATCCTCTCCGGTAGCATAAATGCGACGGCGAATCTGCTGAAAGCTGTGGGTAAGCGCCACCAGGCTCAATAATTCCTCAAGATGAGAGGTTCTGTCCATACAAGGGGCATCATAGCAGATTTCTGGACAATCGCAAACTTTTGTGTTGATTTAATGGAGCCTACTCCATATTGTCCAACAAACGGTTGGTTTCTGCTGCTTGCTCGTTTTGCTTGTTGGTGATGTCGGTTACTTTGTCGATCGTTGCACGATTGCGCTCGAATTGAGTAGTAGGAACGGTGCCGTCTGCATTGTTTGGCTGAAGTTCTGAGATCGCTTTGCCTGGCGTAAGATATACTTTTACCATAACAAAGACTAAAATCGATACCCCAATAAGAATTCCCAGGAGACCTATATATCCACCTTGTGTTGATGTGCGGTTCATAAAAATATTATACCACTAACTCCGACAGGGCAGTACGCTACTTGAATGGATTCTCTCCCTTGATAATGCGTACGAGAATCATCACAATCGCAACGATAAGGAGAAGGTGGATAAGGAATCCTGCGATATGAAAAACAAAAAAGCTGAGGACCCAGAGTCCTAAGAGAACAAAAGCAAGTGTGGTAAGGGTAGCCATGATTTTTTTGTGACCCTACGGGGAGTCGAACCCCGCTTACAAGCTTGAAAAGCTCGTGTCCTAACCGATAGACGATAGGGCCTAAATTACTTGCGCAGTATACCAATTTTTGCTAAAAATGCAAAAAAGTGCTACTTTATTAAAACCCCTCTGGGGGTGATTTTCTTGGAGATGTGGCTGAGCGGTTGAAGGCACCGCACTCGAAATGCGGCATATGGGTAACCGTATCAGAGGTTCAAATCCTCTCATCTCCGCTGTTTGAAATTAGAATAAACATATTAGTAATTTAATAAATTACAATATGGGCGATTAGCTCAGATGGTTAGAGCGTTACATTGACATTGTAGAGGTCGGAGGTTCGATTCCCCCATCGCCCACAAACAAAAGAGCCGAACGCGAATGCGTTCGGCGATTATTGTTTGTGTGGTGACGGGGGAATCGAAAGACGGAGCGCGGCGGCGCGAGTCGGGGTCGCGGAATTTTTCAGCAGAAAAATATCTGTGACCGAGCGCCCATTGCCCACAACTTATATATGTTTTTTGATTTAGATAAAAATATAGAGAGGCTGAAAAGCGAAAAGTATGACGGACAAGAATGTGCGGAGTTTTTTGCTGATGTCGAAAGACTAAAAGCGGGAGAGCCGTATGCGTACATTCTTGGGTGGATCGATTTTCTTGGGGTGCATATTGATCTCTCGGGGAAACCTATTATTCCGCGTCCTGAGACCGCACACTGGGCAAAGCGCGCCATAGAGGAACTCAAGGTAAAGGGCACTCCCGTGCGCACTTTTGACGCTTATGCAGGGTCAGGGAATGTTGGACTCGCGGTTGCGAAATATATGCCAAATGCACTCGTGGAAATCAGCGAGCTTGATGCGTCACTTTCGGAGGGAATTATTCTAAGTGCCCGTGCAAGCGGTATTCCTGATGAACAAATCCGTGTGCTTCCTGGCGACTCGCTTGAGACAGCTACAGGGCTCTATGATGCGATTTTTGCTAACCCTCCCTACATACCACCAAGCGATCTTGAGAACCTTGATCCTGATATGGTCGCATACGAGCCACACCTCGCATTTTTTGCAGACGAAGGGGGAAATCAGTTTCATAAAGTTTTAATTGACCAGGCGTGGGATTATTTGAAACCCGGCGGTGCAGTGTACATTGAGGCTGATGAGTATCAAAGGCCAGCTATCGAAGCAATACTCAAAGATACGCCATGGACCTACGAATTCTGGGAGGATCAGTATGGACAAGTGCGATTCCCCGTACTTAGAAAGATAGTATAAAAAATCCCCTTGTGGGGATTTTTTATTAGTGACGTAGAGCGAGCGAAATAAGAAAGTAACCTTTCTTATTTCCAAGCCGAGGAGCTAATATAGGTAAATATCACGCCCCTTGGGGCGTATCGTGCGAGTAAAGCGAGCTCCTATAATACCTCGGGGCTTTACCCCGAGGTTCCTTTATACCGAGTTTTTTTGTTAAATTATTTCGTTTTAATGGTGACGTAAATGTCCTCGAGTGCGCGAACAGCGTCGCCGGCTGCAATGTTGTTCTGGTGATAGAGAACATCGGTGCAGTCACCAGCAGCCCAGATGCCAGGAGTTGACGTCTTTTGTGTGCGCGGGTCGATTTTGACTTGGTTGCGTTCGGTGAGCTCAACAACGCCTTTGAGGAACTCGGTGTTGGGAAGCTGGCCAATCTCGATAAAGATTCCTGTAACAGGGAGCTCTCCCTTTTCGTTCGTCTCCTTGTTTTGATAAACGAGGCCAGTGACGAATGAATCACCGGAAATCTCAAGTATTTCAACATTCATAAGTGAGTGCATGTTTGGGTGAGAAAGCACCTTTTCTACCGTAATGGGGTCAGCGCGATGGAAGTCGTTGCTGCGGTGTACGATGGTGACACTCTTTGCGTACGCGAGGAGCTGTGCTGCGGTTTCAAACGCCGCATTACCACCACCTACGACGGCGAGGTCTTGTCCTTCAAACATAGGGCCGTCACACGACGCACAGTAGGTGAGACCTTTGTGCTCAAACTTGTCTGCGTTAATCGCTTCAAGTCGACGGCGATGACTGCCGGTTGATACGAGGACAGTCTTTGTCATATACGAACCCTTGTGTGTGGTGACAAGAAAATTACCGTCTTTTGATTCGATCTTTTGTGCAAGCTCTTCCTTCATGGTGAGTACATCGCCCGCGTACGCCTCGAGGTGTTTTTTCATACTTGCGGCAAGTTCGTCACCCGAAATGGCAGTGGTACCGATCCAGTTTTGAATCTCCGTAGAAACGACTGACTGTCCACCAAATGTTTCAGCAAGAAGGAGCGTCTTTAAACGCTTGCGTGCAGCATATACCCCCGCTGCTGTTCCTGCAGGCCCACCACCGATGATAATAAGATCGTAAAGTTCCATAATAACTATTTTTTACGGCGAAGGAATGCGGGGACCGCGCTCCAGTCTTCATCAACTTCGTTGTCGAGATCGATAATTGCAACAGGCTCTTTGTCGGTGAGGTCTATCTTGGTAGGAGTCTGTGCTTCAGTAACGTCACGGGTTACTTCAACTTTTTTAGGCTCGCGCTCAATCATCGTGTTATGAATCTCACGTTTTTCACGCACCTCTTCACGACTTATTACAGGAGGTTTTGTTATTCCCGGAAAGAGATTTTTCTTTTCAACGCTCTCAGGAAAGCCAGAAGCAATAACCGTGATTTTGATTTCGTTCTTTTTGAGTTTTTCGTCGTGAATGGCACCAAAGATAACACGTGCATCAGGGTCGATAGAGTCGGTAATTATTTTTGCTGCTTCTTGTATTTCGTGCATCTTTAGATCGTCCCCGCCCGCAATCGCAAAGAGGACACCCTTTGCTCCGGAAACCGAGAGGTCAAGGAGGGGAGAGTTGATTGCTGCGAGCGCAGCTTCTTGCGCACGGTTTTCACCGCTTGCAGAA
>MHUY01000012.1:0-4676 GCA_001825115.1 Candidatus Yonathbacteria bacterium RIFOXYC2_FULL_47_9
CACCCATACCACCAGCAATAAATACCATATCGGCACCCTTGATGACACCCTGAACTTCCTCTTTGGTTTCTTCGGCTGCTTTGCGTCCGATTTCAGGATTCATTCCCGTACCGAGTCCACGAGTAAGGTTCTTTCCGATGTGAATTTTTTTCTGCGCGAGTGAGTGATGAAGATCCTGTGCGTCAGTATTCATCACGATGAACTCAACACCTTTGATCTTTGAGGTCACCATGTGGTTTACGGCATTCTTGCCTGAACCTCCAACGCCAATAACTTTGATGCGCGCGAATGCTTCTACTTCGGGTTCTACTTTTGCCATACTGATAGTCTGTAATTAAAATATTAATCTTTATAAGATACTAGTAGAATACCAGAATGGGGGAGGGAATACAAACCAAAGAGCATTAGGGGATTAACAAAATAACCGCCCTTGCGAAGGCGGTTATTTTGTGGCGAAGTTGCCTATGGTAAAAATGGCTTCACCCATTTTTTAAGAATATTTATAAAGGTAGTGACGTTTGCTTCACTCGGTTCTTCGGGTTTCTGAAGCCCGTAAAGGGCGAGGCCATAAGCAACGAGCCACGAAGAGTCTTTGATGGGACTTTTCCCTCCCATAGAAGTGACGGGATGTGCAATAGAAGAGGGAAGTTTCAGGACTGCTTTAGCGAGGTCCTCGATCGTAGCGATACCTGCACCACCACCCGTAAGGATGATACCTGCGGGGAGAAGTCCATTTCTGTTTATTTTTTTCAAATGTGATTCAATGAGTTCAAGAATATCTTCAAGACGTGCTTCGATGATCTCGTCGAGTTTCTTTTTTGAGTAAACTCCTGATGGTCCGCTTATTTTTATTTTCTCTGCTTCATCGAGAGGGATCTTGAGACCAAGTGCTATGTCATTGGTAATATCTGTTGAACCGATAGGAAATACCTGAAGAGAGATAGGGGTATCATTTTCGAATACGGCAATAGACACTGTTTCGGCGCCGATGTTTACGAGGGCGCATCCAACACTGCGTTGCTTTTTGTTGAGGGCTACCTGTCCCGCGGCAACAGGAGAGGGGACAATGTCGTCTACTTCAACCCCTAATTCCTCAACGACTTTTACGAGGTCATTCAAGTGTTGTTCAAGGCAGGTAATAAAGAGCATTTTAACCTCAAGCTTTGAGCCGATCATTCCCACGGGGTCGCCAAGAACTTCTTTGCCATCGAGTTTGTAACGAAGGGGAACACGATGGATGATGCGTTTGTTGGTAAGGTGAGAAAGGTTCTCTTCCGCTTCTGTCGCAGTTTTTTTAATATCTTGTCCACTCACTTCTCCTGATGCACGAGAGGAAGTTGCGGTGCCGTGGGAAACGACGGACTCAAGGCTGATACCGCCCACCGACAGAAGAGCGTTGTTTATTTTTGTGTTCGCCATCTTTTCGGCTTGTTCGATCGCTTGCTTGACGCTTTTAAATGCATCGACTTTGTTGATGATATAGCCATGACGAAGGCCACGTGTTACTGAAATGCCGGTGCCAATGATGCGTTGAGCTTCTCCTCGCGTGTGTTCAATAACAACAACACGAGTGGAGTGTGTACCAATATCAATGCCTGTTGAGATACGTTTGATGGGTGCGCGCATAAAAGTATCCTTATCTTAACAGAAATCGCGGGAGTGAGCCACTTATATCTTAAAGAGTGTGCGAATTTTTTTCTCCTGAGCCTCCATTTTTGGGCTATGGTCGAGACCCTTTAGGTGAAAGAGCGCGTGAATAAAAAGAAAAGCGATAAAATTGGTGTAGGTGCGGTCAAAAAGTGGTGCCTCCTCCCGTGCTTTTTTGAGATCAAGAAAAATATCTCCCTCGTTTTCGTCAACGGGGAAAGAAAGAATATTTGTCGAGTTGTCTTTACCGCGATAGGTACGGTTGAGCTCGCGTGACTTGCGCGGACTTACGACGACGAGCGAGCACTCGTATTCATCGCCGAGTACGGCGGCAGCCATTTTGGCAAAAGGCAAGCGGGGGAGCTTGCCTTTTGTGGTGTTCTTAATAATAAGAGACATTCTTTGAGATTAACGACGACCTCCTCTCTTTTTCTCGACGAGTTTGCCGAGCTTTTCCAAGAGTTCGTACTCCTTGCGTTTTCCAAGGACAACGAGCGCGCTCTTCTTCATTTTGAAGTGAGAAGGCTTGCGCTGGCTCCAACGGATAGAGCGTACACGAGGGATGACTCCTGAACCCTGAACGCGCTTGGTAAAGCGGCGAATAAGGCTAATCGCGTTTTCGTTGTTGTTTTTCTTGACTTCTGCGTTTACTGTTGACATATAAAAAAGTATAGCATAAACCAGATTCTGATGCAACCGTTTTCTGGGGGCCTGCAGGTAGGTTTCAGGAAAGGAGTCTAATCACCTCCTGGTCAGAGATTTGCGGGAAATCCTCATAAAATTGGCCAACGGCAAAGAATAGAACAGGGGTTTCAAGAGTACGCACATCAACCTCCTGTTTGAGTTCAGCTACAGTTGACTGCGGAGCCACAGGGACTGCGACGATGACATTTTGAGCACCAAGTTTTTTAGCATAACGCACCGCAGCTTTCATGGTCATGCCGGTGGCGATGCCATCGTCGACGATGACGACCGTTTTCCCTACAAGCTCGAGTGGTCCACGTGTACCACGATACTCTTGCCACCTTCGTTCTGCTTCCTGTTTTTCTTTTGTGATTTCTTTATTGAGCCACTCTTTGTCGACGTACGCAGCTTCGCTTTCACTAAAGACGCCCGTGCCCTCAATATCGATTGCACCAATGGCATACTCTTCGTTTCCTGGTGCGCCAATTTTACGGGTGACGATGATATCGAGAGGAAGGTCAAGTGCGTGCGCGACCTCGGCTCCAGTAATTATACCACCGCGCGGAAGAGCGAGGATGATGGCGTTTGTTTCTTTGAATTCAGCTAAACGCTCGGCAAGTTTTTTCCCGGCCTCAATGCGATTTTTGAAGATTGTCATGGTATGATAAGTGTATCATGAAAGCACCGCTCATCACGTTACGCAACAGGAAAACACCAACAGGGGAGTTCCGTGTCGCAGCAGAGGCTATTGCGGAAATACTCGCCAAGGAAGCACTCCGTCGTGCGCACAAAGAAAAAATAACTGATACAAAAAAAGTTATTCTCGTACCCATACTGCGGGCTGGACTAGTGCTCCTTCCTGCGTTTATGAAAAAATTTCCCGAAGCACCTGTCGGATTCATCGGCCTCAAAAGGAACGAAACAACTCTCAAACCAAAAGCGTATTATCAAAATATTCCTAAGGTTTCAAAAAGCGACAAAGTCATTCTTCTTGATCCTATGCTGGCGACGGGAGGCAGTGCTGTGACAGCAATCACCGCGCTTGTAAAAGACGGTGCACAAGAAAAAAATATTACGTTCGTGGGTGTCATCTCAGCCCCCGAAGGGCTTTTAAAACTGCAAACAAAGTTTCCGCAGATTGATATGCTCGTTGCTGTTCACGATGAAAAGCTCGACAAAAATGGTTATATTGTTCCTGGTCTCGGAGACTTCGGTGATCGATATTTTGGAACGAAGTAAATTAAAAAAGACCCACGATATCGTGGGTCTTTTTTAATTTACTATTTAAGTTCTTCTTTGAGGTGTTTTACAAAATCAGGAAGCTTTTCGAGGGTGACCGTTTCTTGTGAACGGGTTTCCATATTGCGCACAATGACGGTGTTGTCGAGTGCTTCTTTTTGGCCAAAGATGATCGTGTAGGGGACACCCATACGCTCTGCGATGGCAAGTTGCTGGCCAAGGCCATCCTTTGAGAGGGACTGTGCGAGTGGGATGCGCGCTTTGCGGAGGGTCTCGATAATCGTGAGGCTCTTAAGTTTTGCTTCAGAGCCAAGCTGAATGAAATAGACTTTTGGTTTTTTAATGATGCGAGGGTCGAGTTGCTTGTGTGAAGGCGACATAATGACACGATCGACACCAATACCGCCACCAACGCCGGGAACATCTTTTTTTGAACCGAGGGAGCGCGCAAGGAGGTCGTAGCGACCACCCGATGCAATCGTGACGGGTTCAGCCGCTTCGGTGCCGGGGTTGCCGAGATCAAGAATCTCAAACACGGTGCGGGTGTAGTAGTCGAGTCCACGAACAAGGTTGTTGTTGATGTGGTAGGGGATGTTCATCGCCTCGAGGTATTCGATAACCTCCTTGAAGTGGTGGCGGCATTCATTACAGAGTGAATCAATAGGGGTTGGAGCCTCGGCCTTAGGTCCTTGGCATCGCTCGTCCTTGCAGTCGAGGAGGCGAAGGGGATTGGTCTTGATGCGCTCTTTGCAGTGCGGGCAGAGCTCGTTCACATGTTTTTTGTAATAATTAATGAGTTCACGAATGTACCCCGAGCGACACTCTTTATCGCCAATCGAATTGACTTCGATTGAAAGATTTTTGAAACCAGACTCCTCGAGGATGAGGGTCATACTGCGAATGACGAGGGCGTCCATAATACTTTTTGTGGAACCAAGTATCTCAAGGCCGAACTGGCGGAACTCGCGCAAGCGACCGCGTTGAGGGTTCTCGTGACGGAAGTAGGGACCGTAGTAGTAGAGCATTACCGGCTGAGGAAGTGCCTGCATACCGTTTTCGATATAGGCACGCATAACTGCTGCTGTACCTTCGGGGCGCATCGCGAG
>MHUY01000012.1:4707-10496 GCA_001825115.1 Candidatus Yonathbacteria bacterium RIFOXYC2_FULL_47_9
ATCTCCTTGTCGCGGATATCAGTACCGACACCGAGACTCGAGGTAAAGACCGCCTCGCGTTCGAGGATAGGGGTTTCGATAGGGCGGAAGCCGTAGTAGATAGCGACATCAGACGCTTTTTCAAAAAAACCTTGGTAGGCGTAGTATTCCTTTTCCATGAGGTCGCGCATTCCTTTTGGACTCGCGATATCCTCAGGTTTTAACTTCTTTGTCTTCTCTGGTTTTTCGGTAGTCATAATATGATTGATTATTGTCTAAATTGCCCCGGTAAGAGGTCCACCGTCGTGACAGGGAAAAGGCGAACGAGTGCCCTCCCAATAAAGAGATCTCGCTTTACTGCCCCCCACACTCGTGAATCGTAGCTTCCTGCACGGTTGTCACCCATCATAAAGTATTCGTCATCGGCGAGCGTGATCTCTATAGCGTCACTTTTGGTGAACTTTACGTAGGGTTCGTTGAGGATAGTGAGGGATTCTTGACCTACACCCTTAATAAAAACTTTACCCTCTTCATTGATGATGAGTGTTTCGCCAGGGAGTCCGATGACGCGCTTGATAAAATATTTTTTCAAATCATTAGGGTATTTGAATATGACCACATCCCCACGCACTGGGTCGGTGACACGATAAGATATCTCGTCGACAATGAGGTATTGACCACTCGCGAAGGTTGGGTCCATTGAGGCACCTGAGACAATAAAAGGCTGTGCGATATAGAGACGAATAGGAATGACGACGGCGAGTGCTATGAGAATAAATCGGATAGTCTCGAGTGCTTCAGCACGAAACGAACGCTTAGGAGCGTCTGATGAGGGAGTGTTCTTTGAAAGATTTATGTTCATGTGATTGGTGCCCTCATCATATAACAGGAAATGGCTTGCGACAAGGACGAAATGTGTGGTATGGTGAGAAACATATGGAATTTAATTTGGGGCCGAAAATAGAACGCCAGGAACTAGCGCCCACACTTGATATACCGAAAGACAATTTCGGTATGCATGAATTCTTTAACTACATCGAAGAGAGTAAAGACCGTGAAGTTTCCGAAACTGAAAAGACTGCACATGCAGTGCTCGAGGCACTGCGTCATACGGGAGGTGTTGTGTATCAGGATGTTGGAGAGTTGTACCCCATGGTTCATGAAAAGATATTGGTGCGACGAGAAGACGTGGGTAAGGTGATGGAAAGCGTGCTCGACAGAGTGCCTCTTGAAATCAACGCTCGCGGATTGCGCCCTAATGTTGCTTGGTGGGATCTTGCTCAGGGAAGTGAGGGGCTTAAGAATGCGTTTCTCGAGGGTCATACTCATATGAATGGGGTAGTTTCAGTGATGGGGTTTGAGCCAGGTGATTCACTTGCCGTGACTGACCAGAAAGATATTCCCGATGAACCAGGTGCGTTTGTTGGCGCGGACGGTAGTGTTCTTGATCGTCACCTTGTTGCATCTGCACATGGCACGATACCGCACGAACATATTCGCTTTACTGTTTTTCGTTTTCCTTACGACCATTTCCCCGAAGACGAATTAACCGACGATGAAATACCTGGCGGTGAAAAGAATCAACACGGAGAGTTGAAATATATTTTTAGAGGAGTGTATTTCCCTAAAGAGGAAACGCCAACCCTTCATTAAAAAAGAAAAAACGCCTAACATTTTTTAAAATGTTAGGCGCTTGATTAGGTTGATACAACCATCAACTTCAGAAAGAAGACTTTTTTTCTTTAGCTTCAAAAATCTTTTGACAGGGGACACACCGTTCCACGTGAGGATGGTACAAGAGGCGTTCCTTTGGAATCTCATTTTCGCAATCAAAGCAAGTTCCATAAGTACCAAGATCGATTCGTTTGATTGCGGAGATGATTTGCGGGATGTGCTCATCTTCTTTATACCGCAGCGCAGCAGGCAAGAGAGGAAGCTCTTCACGCTCTGTTGCTTCGATGGTTACTTCAAGTTTGGCAGCAAGGTGCCTCCTGCGGTCCGCCAGAAATTCCTGACTAAAAGCCATTTTTCTCCCCTTTTTTTCTAAGTAACAAACTACCTATAGCAAAGCATATTTTGATTAAAAAGTCAAGGGGCTGGAAATGCTTATTTTTGTTACACTATTCAGCATATGCAGTATGTAATCGTCGGACTCGGAAACCCAGGGGAGGAATATGCGAACACGCGACACAATGTCGGGCGTATGGTGCTTGAACAATTTCGCAAGAAGAACGATTTTCCCTCATGGGAGGCGGACAAAAGCGTAAAGGCGCTCGTGTCGAAGGGTGCGTTTGGTAAGGATAAAATTATTCTCCTTGAACCGGATAATTTTATGAATGTTTCAGGTAAGAGCGTGGCGCCCTTCATCAAGAATGCAAAAGAAGCGGAGCGTACTATTGTTGTGTATGATGATGTCGATCTGCCACTCGGCACGATGAAGATTTCTTTCAACAGAAGTTCAGGCGGACACAAAGGTGTCGAGTCAATCATTAAAGCACTCAAGACACGCGAGTTTGCACGCTTGCGCATGGGTATCTGCCCGATGACTCCCGGCGGCAAACCCAAGAAACCAAAAGGCGAGGATGCTATTCTCGAATTCATTGTCGGTCCATTCAAAAAGGCGGAGCAAGAGGTGATGAGCAAGGCGGTAAAGCAAGGTGCCGACGCACTCGCTCTCATCCTTACTGAAGGCCGCGAAAAAGCAACAGGGGAGGTGAATTAAAACACAATACAAAAAGCGCATCACTAAGTGATGCGCTTTTTGTATTGTGTTTACTTGGAGCGAGCCGTTTCGTTTTCTGGTGCCTTGCGCAGGCTGGCGAGCCGAGCAGAGCAAATTTTTAGCAAAAAATTATGCGTGCACTAGAAAAGGAAATGGCGAGCGGACTATTTAGCCAAGTAGGTAAGGGTCATCTTTTGCTCCTTGGGATCAAAGAGTGAGATGGTGAACGAGTAGGTGCGACCGAGCTCGAGCGCCTCTTTGAGCTTTTCTTCTGTACCGAACTCCGATACATGAACGAGGCCCGCAATGCCTTCTTCGAGTGAGACGAGTGCGCCGTAGTGATTAAACTTGATTACTACGCCGGTCACCTTGTCGCCTTTTTTGTAGCGTTTCTCAGCATCCTTCCAAGGGTTCTCCTTGAGTGCCTTGATCGAGAGGGAAATCTTGTCGTCCTTGATTTCAATCACCTTTACGCGAACCTTGTCGCCAAGCTTAAAGATCTTGCGTGGATCCTCTACGAGTCCCCAGCCGATCTCTGAGATGTGTACGAGGCCCTCGATACCGTCCTCGAGTTTTACAAAGACACCAAAGTCAACGAGGCCAGAGATTGTACCCTCGAGTTCATCGCCCTGTGAGTACTTGCCCGAGATCTCGCGCTTCTCTTTGACGCCCTGCTCCTTCTCCGAGAAGATGAGCTTACCTTCTTTTGGTGATGCTGAAATGATAGTCATCGCGATACGCTTGCCGATGAGTTTCTTGAGTTCAACCAAGATCTTATCCTTATCGCCGTCATCGATGCGAGGGTAGTGCTCGCTCTTCAACTGTGATGCAGGAAGGAAGCCCTGAATACCCTGCCACTCCACAATGAGACCACCCTTGTTGGCGTCCTTAATAGGGAGCTCGAGAGCCTTCTTTGACTTGATAGCTTCTTCAGCCTCGCTCCAAATGATCGCCTGACGCGCCTCTTTGAGTGAGAGCTCGATGTAGCCGTCTACATTCTCAGTATCAACAACTTTTGCCGTAATGGTGTCGCCGATGTTCAACTTCTTGATAACGTCGCGCGCATTGATGAACTCACGGCCGTAAATAATACCGGTACCAAACGTTCCGAGGTTGATGTAGACAGATGACTTCTCAACACCGAGGACAGGGCCCTCTACGAGTGCGTCAACCTCAGGAAGGTCTTTTACGTCCTCCATAAGAGTCGCCATGAACGACAATGGTGCTTCTACTATAGTTTCTTCTTCTGTTGCTTTCATATAATTAAAAATCCCGTCAAACCAGTACGATATCAGAGGTATCGTAAAGACAAGCGGGAGAAAAAAGAGCTTCGGGTCTGCGCGTAACGGTCGTGACGGGGTCGCGCAGGGTTATCCTTGGCTCGGCTTGTTGTTAACTCAAACAATATACAATAAACGGCCCTAAAATGCAAACAAAAAGAAAAGGGGAGATTCCGTAGAATCTCCCCTTTGGGTTGACATGTAGCGGATGCTAGATGCCTGGCCGTTGGCCGCCGATGGCGATGTTGCTGGAGCCGCCGCCGATGTGCAGGATGGTCATCACTATGGCTTCTGTGTTTCCATTGGGACTTGCGCGTGCTTGCGGCATAGTAGCCTCCTTGGCTGGCTGGTTTAATAAAAGAACAATCACCCGTTGAAGCTCTGTCGAACGGGACTCCTTAAGCCGAAGCTGTGAGGGTGAGACCAGTATAGCAGATACATAGCATTTGTCAAGTACCCGTGTGGTCTGCTACACTATCTTCCATGATCGTCACATATTACGGAAAACAATTTTTCAAGATTCAGCTCGGGGATACCGTCATCGCGTACAACCCCATCGGCAAGGATTCTAAAAACAAGACTTCGCGCTTTGGGGCGGACATTGTTCTCTCGTCACTCCGTCACGTGGACTTCAGTGGCGCTGACCAGTGCGCCTACGGAGAAAAAGTTCCAACACTCATCGCGGGCCCTGGTGAATACGAAGTAGACGGTATTTTTATAAAAGGCTTTGGTACGGAGACAACCTACGAAGGTGAGAAAAAATGGAACACGGTGTACTCAGTCGTCTTTGAAGGTATCAACCTTTGTTTCCTGGGCTCACTTGCAAAATCCGACACACTTTCGCGCGAAGTCAAAGAGGGTCTTGGTGAGATTGATGTACTCTTTGCGCCTATTGGGGGAGAAGAGATGCTTACGCCCGCAGACGCGTACAAGCTTACCCTCGCGCTTGATGCAAAAGTGGTCATCCCTATGGATTATGAAGATGGTAAAGGAGTGCTTGAAACATTTATAAAAGAAGGAGGCGCTAATGCTGAGAAGATGGAGAAGTTTACTTTTAAGAAAAAAGACCTCGAAGGCAAAGAGGGAAGTGTGGTGGTAGTAACCGCAGCGTAAATAAAAACTATGCTCGAAAAACTCCGAGCGAAACCGCGTCATGTTAAAAAGGGTCTCTCTCTTTTTTTGGCGGCAATAATTTCCGTGATGATTTTTTCTGTGTGGCTCTCTTCGTGGCGTGCGCGCTCTCAGGGAGAGGAGACGCGCGAAAAAATGGTAAGCCCGCTCACGGGATTTTCAACCATGCTCGAAGGGTTTATGTCTGAGATGCGTGATAGTGTTTCAGGTATACCAGAGTATGTTGAAAATACCCCTTCTGTTGTTCCGACGACTGCTACAACCTCAACTTTTTTTGATTTTTCTTCAGTAGTTGTTCTCGATACTTCGACAGGTACGACCACGAGTACTTCGACCACCATACAACAATAATTATCCCCACATTTTCTCTTCCTTAGTATATTCTTTTCATATATAATGTATGTACACAGCTCTCACTGAGCATATCGACCTACGTGGTCAGATTTTATGCAATTCTGTACATATAAAAAACATACGACACCTTACCTTAAGCGCGCACTCCTCGCTCTTGTTTTTTTTGTAGCACCACAAAATGTTTTTGCTGCTTCGTTTATCCCCGAGCTTCCTGAGGTAACTCAATTCACTTCACACATTACAAAAAGCATAAGCACATTGCTTACTGATGTTTCAGAAAACATTACGCACGCAGTTGCAGATGTTGCGAATAGTATCAATGC
>MHUY01000013.1:0-6115 GCA_001825115.1 Candidatus Yonathbacteria bacterium RIFOXYC2_FULL_47_9
CCCTGTCTGCAGACGTGATCATTACGCCGAGTGAGTATTTAAAAGCTATCATCACAAATTGGGGTGTGCCTGCTGAAAAGATCACGGTCATTTATAATGGCTTTAGTGCGCCAGTACTTGCCGACGACAAGGCTACTCTCCGCAAAAAACTCGGGGTCGAAGGGTCCGCAATGCTCTCGGTTGGTCGCCTCGTTCCTTGGAAAGGATTCCCGATGCTCATTGAGATGATGCCGAACCTGATAAGAGAGATTCCCGATGCTCATCTTTTAATCGCAGGCTCTGGACCCGACCAAGTACTCCTCGAGAAAAAAGTTACCAAGCTCGGTCTTAACGAGCGTGTCACCTTTTTAGGGAAACTCTCACAAGAAAAACTTTTTGAATACATTAAAGCAAGCGATGTGTTCGTCCTCAATACTTCCTACGAGGGATTCTCGCATCAGCTACTCGAAGTGATGGCACTCGGCACGCCGGTCATAACAACACCCGCCGGAGGAAATATCGAGATACTTACCGATCAGGCGAACGGACTTCTTGTGCCATTTAATGAACAGGCACTTTTTGAAAAAGCGCTCAAAGAGCTTCATTCCAATAGAGAGGTAGTTCAGTCATTAGTACAGGCCGCCCAAAAGAAATCACTTGAGTTTAGCGACGAGCGTATGCTCGGTGACCTGGTGCGTATTCTTGCGCAAGCATAATAGAGGCATATACTACCTATATGAACATTCTCTCCATCTCGTCAGACCGAAAACTTTTTGAGCCGGGAAGTGCGGTACGGTCGCGCACGCTTGAGTATGGTCGTCTTGCTGACGAGCTCCATATTATTGTCTTTGCAAAACGCACGCTCGGTTTTCATAATGAGTCGTTTCCTCCCAACATTTTTCTCTACCCAACAAATGCGCACACGAGATGGGGGTATGTGCTACATGCGATCGTGCAGGCACGCAAACTTAAACGCCAGGGTGTTCACATCGACGTGGTGACCACACAGGACCCCTTTGAAGCAGGGTTCGCAGGATTTTTTATTGCACGCATCTTTGGTGCGAAACTTCACCTGCAAATTCACACGGATTTTATGAGTCCTTATTTTGCCCGTGAATCATTTACCAACAGGGTGCGGGTATGGCTTGCGAAATTTCTCCTTCCGCGTGCCGATGCAGTACGCGTTGTTTCAGTGCGTATCAAAAAGTCTCTGGCGAACATAGTAAAATCATCGACCCCGATTGCTGTGCTTCCGATTTTTGTTGACCCTACCGAACCCCACGCGGTTCCATCCGAAAATTTTCTCAAGAAAAAATATCCGCAATTCGATATGCATATCGTGATGGCCTCGCGCTTGTCGCCAGAAAAAAATATTCCGCTTGCCCTTGAGGCAATGCAGGAGATTGTAAAAGAGCATCCCAAAGTAGGTCTCGTTATTGTGGGGAGTGGTCCAGAAGAGGAGTATCTAAAAAAGCTCGTACAGAAACTGTATCTTGAGCAAACGGTTATGTTTGAAGGTTGGCAGGAAGATTTGAATAATTACTGTCACGCAGCGGACGCCTTCCTCCTTACTTCAAACTACGAAGGGTACGGCATGGTGGTTGTTGAGGCTCTTACTGCGGGATGTCCTGTTGTGATGGCGGACGTGGGTGTTGCGGGGGAGGTGGTACACAACGGCGAGAACGGCCTCGTGGTGCCGGTAGGTGACTGTAGGGCACTCGTGCGCGCGATTACGCGTGTCGTCACGGGTGGCGTGAAGTTCAATGTTGCCCCCCCAGACCTGCCAACTAAAGAAGAATACTTCGACGCATATAAAAAATCGTGGGAAGACGCCCTTTGCTAACTAGTATCAATACCTTCCCCGAGGACGGTCCTCGGGGAAGGTATTGAACTAAGGTTTTTGCGTGCGGAGCATCACAAAAAAGTTTTCTTCTCCGCTGGGGCGACGGATCTTCTCAAGGCGTTCAGTTTTAAGTCCGGCTTCATTTGCGAGCGAGCGAAGTTCATGCATGGTGAGTGCGTGAACATACCGTGCATTTTTTTCTTTGCCAAAATCGAGGATGGCATCACCAAAGTCAGTATGAGTGCGACCGAGTATTTTTTTGAAAGCAAACTCAAGGACAATCCCTGGTCGCGAGTGCCACACATTCCACGCAGTGACGACGATGAGTCCGCCAGGTTTTACTACTCGAGCCGCCTCACGGAGAAATTGCACACGGTATGCGCGTGAGGGGATATGGTGGAGGACCGCAAACGAAACCACATTGTCGAACGATCGGTCAGGAAAGGGGAGCGCGAGTGCGTCTCCGACGACAAAGGTAGTCTGCGCTCGCTCGCGGTAGCACTCCCGTGCCACTCCGATTAGCCCCTCCGAAAAATCAATCCCGGTATAGTTGAGGGCCTTGCCTTCAAGTGCCCCCAAAAATCGCCCATTCCCGCAGCCTATGTCGAGGAGACGTGACCCTTCAGGGATGAGGTCACGGACAAAAAGGAGCTCCGACCAAAAGGTTCCCCGTGTCCGGGAAAACTCGGGAGCGATGGTGTCATACCCCGCGCGTGAAGCCTCGAGAAGTTCGTTTGCATATTCTTTGCGCATAAGTAGTATATGGCTATAATACATGCTTTTCCAAGACATTAAAACCGAACGAGACCTCGACTTGCTTAAGCGTCGAATTACAACCGATAAAACGCTCTATGCGCGTATTGTGGAGCTGCGCCAGTACATTCACCCAAAGCAGAACAAACCTGCGTCTGAGGGCCAAAATGAGCCCCAGGAGAGTATTTTAGAGCAAAACCCGGCTGTCCCGGAGGTGGTTCACGGCCCCCGTATGCCCACCAACGCCGAGATGCTCGCGCTCTACAAAGAAGTTGTAGCGAGAGGTGAGGAGGTGCCAAATCTGGACGCCGAGCTCATCCTCAAAAAACTCAAAACCCGCAGCAATTCAGGGGTGGCGGTCGTGTCGCTTTTAACCAAGCCGTTCCCGTGTCCGGGCCGCTGCACGTATTGTCCTACTGAAGTGAATATGCCCAAGAGTTATCTTTCTAAAGAGCCTGCCGCAGCACGCGCGCTTGCGAACGATTTTGATCCATACAACCAGGTAACGAGCCGTCTTGATGCGCTCGTGATGAACGGCCACGAAACGGGCAAAATCGAAATGATTGCGATTGGCGGAACGTGGAGTTTTTATCATCCCGTGTATCAAGAAGAATTTCTCACCGAGTGCTACCGCGCCTGCAACAACTTTGGAATACCGAAAGATATGCAAACAAAGAAAGGAGAGAAGTCTCTGGCACAAATGCAGAAAGAGAACGAGACCGCACCCACGCGTATTATTGGCCTTTCTGTCGAGACGCGCCCCGACTACATCACCACGTATGAAATCGAGCGTCTGCGTAAACTGGGCGTGACCAAGGTTGAGATTGGCGTGCAACATCTCGATGACTCAGTACTCAAAGAAACCAAACGCGACATGAAGATTGCTACCGCAGCCGAGGCAACCGAGCGCCTCCGTAATGCAGGACTCAAAGTGGTATATCATATGATGCCCAACCTTCCCGGCTCAACCCCCGAGCGTGACATTGAAATGTTTGGTGAGCTTTTTTCTGGTGAGGACTTTCATCCCGACATGCTCAAGATGTATCCGTGTATGGTGCTCGAAGGGAGCGAGCTTTTTGATATTTGGAAAGCGGGCGGCTTCACGCCATACACCGACGAGGAACTTTTTCGCGTACTGGTGGGGGCAAAAAAGCAGATACCAAAATATGTGCGTATCATTCGCGTGATTCGCGATATTCCCGCAACCTACATTCAGGCAGGAAGCACTATCTCCAACCTCCGCCAGTGGCTCGAGGCCGATATGAAGAAAAATAATTGGCGCTGCAAATGCATTCGCTGTCGCGAGGTACGCGGCATGGTGGTTGATCAAGAAAAGTTTCCGCTGACCCGCACGGACTACCGCACGCGAACGGGAACGGAAGTGTTCCTTTCTTTTGAGGAAGCAAACGAAGGCAAACTCGCATCGTTCCTCCGCTTGCGTCTTCCCGATAATAAGGGTGAGGAGTTTGCGGGTGGGACACTCGAGGTACTCCGCGGGGCCGCACTCGTGCGCGAACTTCATACCTACGGTCGCTTGATGCCGGTTGGTGCCACAGGGACGCAGAGCCAGCATGTGGGCTTCGGTAAACAGCTCCTTGTAGAGGCCGAGCGCATCGCCCGAGAGGCAGGCTATGAAAAAGTCGCCATCATCGCTGGTATCGGTGTCCGCGAATACTACCGCAAGAGAGGATACGAGCTTGAGGGCACCTATATGGTAAAATACCTCTAATATGCGCTTGCTCATCATTACCCAAAAAGTTGACCAGAACGACGACGTCCTCGGATTTTTTCACCGCTGGATTGCAGAGTTTGCAAAGCATGTAGAGCAAGTGACCGTCATTGCGCTTGGGGCGGGGGAGTATCATTTACCAAACAATGTCCGCGTATTTTCGCTCGGCAAAGAACGCGGTGTTTCGCGCCTCAGCTACATCATCAATTTTTATCGCCTAGTCTTTCGCGAGCGCAAAAACTACGACACCGCGTTTGTGCATATGAATCAGGAGTACGTGCTCCTGGGTGGGCTCCTATGGAAACTCCTCGGAAAAAAGATCACGATGTGGCGAAACCATCCTGCTGGCAGTTTGTTGACTCGCGTCGCGATGTTTTTTTCAGATAAACTTTTTTGCACGTCAAAATATTCATTTACCGCACGATCAAAAAAGACAGTGTTGATGCCAGCAGGAGCGGATACCGAGCTATTTCAAAGAAATGATCGTATCTCTCGTGCGCCACAATCGATTCTTTTTTTGGGAAGAATATCCCCCATCAAAAATATAGATGTGTTAATCGATGCACTACTAGAGGTTGACCAGGAGGGTTACGACTTCACCGCTACGGTGGTCGGTAAAGCTCTTCCTAAAGATGAAGCGTATGAGGCAATGATAAAAGACAGAGCAAAACCACTCCTTGATAAAGGAAAGATCAAGTTCGTGGGAAGTATTGCCAATCGTAAAACACCTGAAGTTTATAATGCACATGAACTTTTTGTGAA
This sequence comes from Candidatus Yonathbacteria bacterium RIFOXYC2_FULL_47_9, assembly GCA_001825115.1. GTDB lineage: Bacteria > Patescibacteriota > Minisyncoccia > Phycocordibacterales > UBA1550 > UBA1550. Next base: position 5,067 of record MHUY01000013.1, read on the forward strand.
CCTTACCGATTCAGGGTCATTCGACAAAACAATCCTCGAAGCGATGGCCTGCGAGTGTATTACGCTTGTCAGCAACAAATCTTTTACAGGGATGATTCCGAACCAGTTTATTTTTACAGAAAAAGATCCTCCTGACCTTGCGCGCAAGATTATTAAAGCACTGTCGCTTTCAGATGAAGAAAAAACCAAGACAACGCAAGCTTCAAGGAAGTTCGTTTATGAACATCATTCACTTGCGTCTCTTGCCGAGCAGATTATAAAAGAGGTAAAGTAGGATATTACGTTATGAATGAAGAAAAATTAAAACTCTATGTGAATAAAGATCTTTTAATAAAAGATCTTTTAGTCATACCACTTTTGTTCCCGTTTTTTGGAGCGATGTTTCGTGGCAACTCCCCGTATGCCATAAAGACATATGAGTATGGTTTTGATCCAGGATATTTTGAGCTCGTTTCTGCTGTTCATAGTGCCGAATATGTCCTCATTCCGTACGATTATTGGCAGATACAAAAACGTCATCCTGAACTCCTTGAACAAATAATCAAAGAGGCACAGGATGCAGAAAAGCCAATTCTAATCGATGCGAGCGGAGATGCGGCAGGGAAGATCAGGGTTCCCAACAGTCGTATTTTGCGGATGAATCAATACCGCTACGATCTTCCTGTCAATGAGATTACCGTGCCGGTTCCGTGTGAGGATCTTCTTGAGTCGTACGGCAATGGTCAAATTGTTTTGCGTGAAAAAGGAGAGACCCCCATCATTGGTTTTGTTGGGTGGGGCCGCCTCTCTTTTAAACAGCGCATACGGACACTTACAAAAGAACTTCCTCGGCGTTTTTTAAGTTTGCTCATACCCAGATATGCGGTTTATCGCAAAGGGGTATTTTGGCGAGAAAAGGCAATTCAGATTTTTGAACGTTCACCCAAGGTAAAAACTAACTTTATCATTCGCGCGTCATACTCTGGGAATATTCGTACCATGGCCGGTGACCCCGTAAAAAACAGAGAGGAGTTCGTGAAGAATATTTTGGATTCGGATTACACGCTCGT
>MHUY01000013.1:6124-6499 GCA_001825115.1 Candidatus Yonathbacteria bacterium RIFOXYC2_FULL_47_9
GGATGCGAATGCGGCAACACGTTTTTACGAAACCTTGGCTTTAGGGAGGATACCTGTCGTCATTGATACCGAGTGCATGTTTCCCTTAGAAGACAAAATTAATTACCGCGAGTTCTGTGTCTTCATTAACTATACCGACCTCAAAAAGGCACCCGAAATTCTTGCTGATTTTCATAAAAAATTGTCACCCGAGGATTTTCTTGCAATGCAGCAGAAAGCACGATATATTTTTAAGGATTATTTACGGTCTGATGCATTTTCGCGCCATTTGGCGGGTATACTTAAAGAGCACGCGCGGAATATGGTGGTCGGGTCTGTTGTGTAGTATAATTGCAAAATATATGGAAAAATCCCCTAAAATTCTTATCACTGGCG
>MHUY01000013.1:6525-9952 GCA_001825115.1 Candidatus Yonathbacteria bacterium RIFOXYC2_FULL_47_9
ACTCTATAAACTCGATGTTTCCGACGAAGAGACAGTGGACATTATCCAGAGAGAAAACCCCGAATATGTGGTTCATGCAGCGGCAATCAGTGATGTTGATTATTCTATCAAGCATCCGCATGAAACATTGAAAAAGAATATTATGGCAAACGTTAATGTTTTTGAAGCTTGTCGTAAATTGCCTAATCTTAAAAAACTAATCTATGTTTCCACTGATGAGGTATACGGTGAGTGCGAACATAGAAAAACTGAAGAGGAAATAATGTTCCCTAAGAATCCCTACTCGTGTTCAAAGGCCGCCGGTTCACTTTTGCGTATTGCATACGACAACACATACGCGAGCCTTAAGGATAAAACTGCAGAAACAAGGTTCTGCAATGTCTTCGGTCCTCGTCAGGATAGCGCAAAGATTATCTCTGCTCTTAAAAGAAGCATAAACGAAGGGTACTCCATCCCGCTTCACGGAGAAGGTGGTGGTTACCGAGAATACACTTATGTCAAAAATATTCCCCCGGCCATAGAACTCATTTTGGAGAAAGGTAATCGAACGTACAACCTGACCTCGAATGATGGATTTACGGTCAAGCAACTTATTGAGAAAACAGAAGAGGTAACCGGCAAAAAAATAATCACGCACCCTGGCGACCGACCTGGTATGGACATGAAGTATCAGATGGACGCGGCACGCATCAAGGAACTCGGATGGAAACCTTTATACACGTTTGAGCAAGGATTAAAAGAATATTTATGCGAACAATAAAATTATTTAAACCATTTGTGAGTTGGTACGCGGTATGGAATACGATGCAGGTTTTGCGCAGCGGGCAGCTTGCAGAAGGACCGCGCGTAAAAGAATTTGAGGAAAAGATTGAGCAGAGATTTGGCCTAAAGAATGTACTCACGGTGAATTCTGGAACTGCAGCGCTTGAGCTCGCCTACGAGCTCGCAGGGATAGGGAAAGGGGATGAGGTAATCACGCCGATACTTACCTGTACGGCCACAAACATTCCTCTTGTGCACAGAGGTGCATCCATCGTGTTCGCTGACATTGATCGTGACCTGAACATTAGCGTCGAGGACGTGAAAAGGAGGATTACTCCTCGCACGAAAGCGATTGTTTTTGTGCATTTTGGTGGAAATAATCGTGGCCTCAAAGAATTGCTCGACCTTGCACGCGAGAAAAATATTTTCCTCATCGAGGACGCCGCACAAGCGATTGCCTCAGATTTCTGGGGTAAGGCAGATTTCACCTGTGTGTCACTTCAGGCAATCAAGACCCTCACGGCAGGGGATGGTGGCCTACTCGTTTGTAAGGACCGCACACTCTATGAAAAGGGTAAACGCTTGCGCTGGTTTGGGTATGATCGAGAGAAAAAACAGAAGCTTGGCGACACTGATCTTGTAGAAGCGGGGTACAAGTATCACATGAATGACGTGAGTGCAGCGATCGGCCTCGGCAACCTCAAAGTCTTTGATAAAATACTCGCGCATCACCACAAACTTATTCAGGCATACAAGGAAGAGGGTATTATGGCGTACCCATGGTTCGCATTGGTCCTTGTCGATAACCGCGATGAACTGAAAGAGCTTTTAAAGAAGGGTGGTATTGATTCAGGAACGCACCATTACCGCAATGATCAATATACGATCTTTGGCGGGAGGAAACCATTCCCGGTAATGGATGAATTAGAAGATAAATACCTTCTGTTACCTCTGCATATGGGAGTAAGTGCGGCTGATGTAAAAAAGATCGGTAAGCTTGTACGTGATTTCAATGAAGTATCAAAATCCAACTGAAATAGAGTCCTCCTATAGTGAGAACGATCTTGGAAGGACGCTCTATGATCTGGTGTTGAAGCACAAGCCAAAAAAGATCGTAGAGTTTGGCATTCTCTACGGATACTCAACCGTCGCCATGGCGATGGCCCTTGACGAGGTTGGCGCAGGACATATTTATGCGAACGATCTTTTTGAAGATTATTCGTTTAAGCATGGCACGAAGGAGGAAGTGCAAAATAATATTGATCGTTACGGACTTACTAAGTACGTTACGCTCGGAAAAAAGAATTTTGATGAATGGTTGAAACAACCTGAAGAATTTGATCTTTTGCATGTCGATGTTTCCAATAAAGGCGACACCATTGAGCGACTTTACGAAGCAGTAAAGGGTCAAGTTGCGCGCGGGGCGATCGTTGTCTTCGAAGGCGGCTCAAAAGAACGCGACAATGTGGAGTGGATGCTAAAATATAATAGCAAGAAGATTCGTGATACGGCGGTGCCGTTTGAGGTCATCGACAAAAGGTTTCCCTCGATCTCAATGGCCAAATATATATAATATGACAAAGAAACGATTAGCAGTCATCGCCGGCGGTTGGCATTTCCCCCTCGCATTTTTCGAGCAAATTGCCGCACAAAAGATTCCTGAAGGGTGGGAGGTTGATATGTTTGTCGTGTCGCACCGCGATCCCGCGTACGCTCTCGCAGAAAAAAAAGATGTATTACCAAACCTCGGATATGACCGCAGAGGACTATTCGACCGTCTCTTGTATCACAAGGTTGCAACCGTGGCGGAGATAGAAGCATTAGGGTGGAACTACGTGTTGGAACCTAATACAGTAGGGGACTGGGGAAACACCAATCAGTGGCTCGAAAAGAATGATTACAAAAAATATGATAAGTTCCTCATTACCCATGATGACAATTTCATTCTGACGAATCAAATGTTTATGGATATCCTCCCACAAGAGGATTGGCTCATTCTCACTAACTCCACGGGGAATGCTCAAAGAAGGCTTCGTGAGTGGCTGCACTTACCCAAGAAACTTTCACTTCGCGGTTCGTTTGAGTTTTTTACACGCGAGATGTTCGACTTGATGGGCGGGAAGTTCGACCTTTCAGAGACAACTCTGACACGCGAAGGGGAGACGAATACAACGGGAGCATTTTCTGAGCTTTCCGATTGGAATACGACCGTGTTTCCACTCCAACACCTCATCGAGGAAAAAAGTCTTCAGTCCCGCATTAAAGCCCTCTCGCTGTATTATCGTATGAGTAGATACTGCCTCGAAGGGGAGCGTGGGTATATCCATAAGACGGAAAAATCAAACACGAAAGAAGAAGAAAAAGGGCTCGATATGATGGAGAAATACTACCGGGAGCATAAGAAGAAATAATGTACCACGGGAGTATTTTTTGGTTGTTTAGTTCGCCTAAAATACTTAGTAATGCTATACTCACCTAAAATAATATGACAACCAATCAAACGTGGGAAATAACCAAGCAAGAGAAAGCAAGATTGCAGGAGGAGGAATACACCACCCCCTATCATCACCTCATTTCAATCTATCCACCGAGGCTGCACGAGTCATTTGCGGGGTTCGAGTATTATATGTATGTAAAAGAGGTCATTGAGGCCCTCCCTTATGCC
>MHUY01000013.1:9974-12575 GCA_001825115.1 Candidatus Yonathbacteria bacterium RIFOXYC2_FULL_47_9
CGCAAAGCTTTATCCTCATGTCCAGTTTGAAGGATATGATGTTTCAGAGAGGGCTATTCTTTTTGCAAAGGGTTATGGGTATGATTTACCGAACCTCTCTTTTTTCGCCAAGGATTTTAGGGAATCTGCAGGGAATTACGATGCTATCATTTGTGTTGAAACATTGGAGCATATTCCTGATGATGAGATTGAATCATTTGTAAAAACATTGAGAGAAAAAACTAAAAAATATCTGGTACTCACGGTGCCGTGCAGCAACATCCCTGTCTCGCCAAAACATTTTCGTCACTACGACCCCGAACTTCTTAAAAAGCACCTTAAGGGTTTCAAAATGAACGTCAGTTATTTCTGTGAGAGTAATTGGATCACCCGTGCGATGCTACAAATTCTTGCAAATCGATTTTTCACTGTTAAAACACATTATCTCATAAATCCGATATTCAAGATCTACGAGAAGTTTTTTAAAAACGCGAACGAAAAAACCGGCGTACATTTGTTTGCTGTTGGTGAAATAGAATAAACGGCTCATTGACTTCACCGTAAAAATGTTTTAGTTTGATGTCAGGAAAGAAGTTCTTTTCAATCAGACAGAAAGGTGAATGCTATGGAACTCGATATCCCCGAAAGGGTGTGCTTCATTATTCCTCCGTCGATTTTCCTGCTCGATGAACGTGTATTTATGAGCTTGGGAGTTTTGCGGGTGGCGGCTGTTTTGGAGCAAGCTGGCACCGTGGTCGAAGTACTCGACCTGTCCGGTGTTAGTAACTTCAATGAGGTCGCGGAAGAACATGCGCGGTCATCAAAAGCTACAATCTTCGGCTTCACAGCGACCACCCCGCAGCTTCCCGCAGTTACCGAGGTCGTGCATACAATCAAGAGGATAAGGCCGAACGTCAAGACGATCTTGGGCGGTCCGCATGTTACGTTGGTGAATGCGGCATACAAAAACGAAATCAAGCAAGGCATTAACGGCAGGGCTGTACGCGCAATGCAGAAGCTCGAGGGTCTTTTTGGTACGTTGCTTGCGGGCGACGGCGAAGAAGCGATCTTCCTTGCTTGCAAAGCGGATGCGCCGAAACTTGTTGATGCGGATGATCCCAAGTCAATACTATTCTTGGATAATGCGCGTCTCAATGCTTTGCCGTTTCCTGCGCGTCATTTGGTCGATGTGGAGAGTTATCATTATTCGATCGAAGGCGTGCCAGCGATATCGCTCATTGCTCAGCTTGGGTGCCCGTTTAACTGTGGCTTCTGTGGTGGGCGTGAGTCACCGATGCTTCGAAGGATTCGCACACGTACTTCGGAAAACATTGTCGAGGAGATGGTTCACATATATAAAACGACCGGTCATCGGGGCTTCATGTTTTATGATGATGAGTTGAATGTCAACAAAAAAGTCGTTGAACTGATGGACTTGATCGCAAAGACGCAAAGGGATTTGGGTACGACGTGGCGCCTTCGTGGTTTTGTGAAGTCGGAGCTTTTTACCGACGCACAAGCCGAGTCGATGTACAACGCAGGATTTCGGTGGCTCTTGACTGGGTTTGAGTCTGGGTCCCCCCGAATTTTGCAAAACATCAACAAGAAGGCTACTCGTGAAGAAAACACTCGTTGTGTAGAGATCGCTCATCGGCACGGCCTCAAAGTCAAGGCGCTCATGTCTATCGGTCACCCCGGAGAGTCTCTCGAGACGATCCGAGATACCGAGGAGTGGCTTCTTGAAGTAAGGCCGGCGGATTTCGATGTCACGATCATTACGTGTTACCCGGGGACGCCGTATTACGACCACGCAGTTCCCGACGGTGTCAAGCCGGGTATTTGGACCTATACGTGTCCAAAGACAGAGGACAAGCTTCATCAGATCGAGCTTGATTACACTGAGACCACCGACTACTACAAAGGCAAGCCTGACGGTGGATACAAATCCTACGTCTTTACGGACTTCCTTACACCGGAGGAGCTGGTATCGGAACGCGATCGAATTGAACGGAACGTTCGTGAGGTATTGAACATCCCGTTCTACCAAGGTAGCGAAGCGATACGGTACGAGCATTCTATGGGACAGTCGGGGGGAGGAATTACCCCGAATATTCTCAGGATGTCCAGGTCGTAACTTTTTAAGCAGCTGCTCGCAAGGGTGGCTGTTTTTTCTTTTGATTTTCACAGGTTTTTGAGGTATTATTGCCATACTGTAATTTCACGCATTGCATCGCAAGTGCTCAAACCTTAAGGGTTAAACCATATGACACGCACCCTCTATTTATTCAACAATATCCGCACGGGCGCTCTGGAGCAGATTAAAAAAAGGGATCAGTCAGACGATCATTTTTTTGGGATGCTCCGTCTCCCGCACTACGGTGTTGAGGCGGACTATATTGAGATCGAACAGTATGTTTCACCGCGACTAGCGCGTGCACTGAGGAAAATACTCAACATATATTTTGTGCACCTCGTGCTTTTCTGGAAGTTTTTTTCCTACGATGTCATCTTCACTTCATCTGCATTTGGTAGTCAGTTTGTGCACACACTTTTTCATATCCGCCGCCCACGGTGGGTGATGTATGACTTTAGTATCTTGGGGCTCATTGGGAAAGGGAAGAC
>MHUY01000013.1:12584-12655 GCA_001825115.1 Candidatus Yonathbacteria bacterium RIFOXYC2_FULL_47_9
AAAATTATTTCGCTTTATGGTAGGGCGTGCCGGTGGCATCATTACGTTGAGCGAGAAAGAGGCTGTGGCAC
>MHUY01000013.1:12696-20452 GCA_001825115.1 Candidatus Yonathbacteria bacterium RIFOXYC2_FULL_47_9
ATTCCTTTTGGTGCGGACCTTTCATTTTTTAAACCACAGAGTGTGTCAGAAGAACATCAAATCCTCACGGTCGGACTCGCACCCGATCGTGACTACGACACCCTCTTTCTTGCGACAGACGGCCTCGGTGTTCCGGTAGCTGTGACGCGTTCAAGGACCATTGATGAACGCAAGAACCTCCCTGTGTATGTGCGTGCACAGTTCTTTTCTTCACGGGAGTTACTCGAAGAATATGCAAAATCAAAGATTGTGGTGTTACCCCTGGATATTCAAGACGGCCTCAACAACGCCTCAGGCTGTTCGACTCTCGTCGAAGCGATGGCAATGGGCAAGGCAGTCATTGTGACACGCACCCCGACGACGGAGTCCTACGTCACCCACGGTGTCAACGGTATCCTTGTAGAGCCGAAAAACGTGGATGGGCTGCGTACAGCGATCCAGGACCTCCTCGCAAACGATGAAAAAAGAAAAACACTCGGCAGGAATGCCCGAGTGTTTGTGGAGAATAATTGCGACGTCGAAAAGACTGCACAAAAAATGGCAGAGTTTTTTAAGAAGATAAGTATTAAAGAAAAAAGTCCTCGAGCAAGACTCGTGGACTGAGAAGGTTCGTTGTTTTTATTGTGTTATGAAGAAAGGAGGGCAAATGCAAGTATTGCAATTACCCCTGAAGAGAAAGTACAAATGATCGCAGTCATACAGTTGCTTGCAGCTTCCCATGTGTCATCGATGCTTGCCACTTTGGGGAATTTAAGGTAGTTATTTACCACTTTTTTGTGAATAATCAATGTTACGATTAATCCAACAAAGGGAACATAATGCCATTTCATAGTAGCGCTCCTTTCCATTGGGTAATACAAAGAATGTTGCATGTCTATTACAATTTAAGCATATTTTACATAAAAAGTCAATACCTACTGAGATAACGAAAAAACCTCGTAAATAGTGTGTTTCTTGATAAACTCAGTCTATAAAATATGACGTCGCTTCTTTTTTAACCATTTCCCCACTAACGATATCGATGAAGTAATTTTTCTTACTTCTCATAAAGAGGGCAGGGTAGAGGGTGCGGAAAAGTCGTTCAAACTTTGGTCCGAGGTGCGATTTGAGGGTAAAGAATACGCGCAAGAGCGAGAACTCATAGCCCGTTTTTGGCATGATTGTTCGCTGCTCTTTTTTATATGCGGCCACTTGTTGACTCAGCTGGTCGCTGCGCTTTCTAAAACGGCTCATGGGCGCGTTGAGCGACCAAAGTGGCGCATGGCGTGCGAATTGTATCCAAAGAAAGTAATCACCCGCGAGGCGGTATTCTGCGGGGATGTCACCTACTTTTCCCCAAAGATCTGCGCGCCAAAAGACACTGTCTTGTTCAACAAAGTATGCCTGGCGGCCATAGACACCGTGTGCGAGGAGCGGTTGCTCATATATGAGAACACCACCTTTTCGTATGAGGGTTCCGTCTGCCTCTATGTTTGATGTGGTGCCCTTGATCCATTGAATATCGGGGAATGCCACAAAGGCATCAGCGATATTTTGAAATGCACCGGGCACATAGGTGTCATCCGCATTGATCCAGGTATAAACGTCGCCGCTTGCTTTTGCAAATCCGCGGTTGATTGCGTCGTACATCCCTTTGTCTTTTTCTGAATACCAGGAAAAGGTGAGAGAGTTGCAGTGTACCTTATATGCACCGGATTTTATCTCCTGATCATATTTTTTGAGTATCTCGACCGTGTTGTCGGTCGAGCCGCCGTCCATCACGATGTACTCAATGTCAAAGTTGCCCGCCTGCGAAATGACGCTCTCAATCGTTTCTTCGAGGTATGGCGCGGTATTGTAGGTGGGGGTGATAATGGAGAATTTCATAGGAGATAGTCTTTGTATCGAGCGATGATGTTTTTATCCGGTGTTTTTGTGCGCCATAGATAAAGAGGGAGTTTGAAGGAGTAATTTTTGTTGTACGTTTCTGCTAGCTGAAGTACGTGATCACGTCCAACCCCTCTACCGCTGAGTGAAGGCCAGACACGCTTATCTCGTGGCCTAAAACGTATGGTCTTTATTGTTTCTCTGCGAAAAAAAGGCACCCCGTCAGTACCGGGGTAGGGGTCCAAGCGGCTCAAAAAGAGAGGACGTGTCGGTAGGCGTTTTTTGAATACAAAAGGTACATAATTGTGAGGGAACCAGCCACTCATCAAGAATCCCTTGGAGGATTTCATAAAATCATATATTTCCTGTGGCCCCGTCATGGCAGTCTCTAGTACCCCTTGTGTTATTCGTTCCACATCAAGCTTTTTGCCGAGTAGTCCCTCATCAAAAGGCAGCCATGAGGTGGTAATGCACATCGCATCATATTTAACCGCAAGCATATACTGCACCTCGATGCGGTTGATAAGAGACGCATCGTCGGCATCCTGAAAAGTAATCCATTCGCCACGAGATTGATCCATAGCAAAGTTTCGAGAAACCCAGCCGACGCCTATGTTGGTGCCTCGAATATCAACGCGGTAAGGGTCGTCGTATGGGCATTCCAAGTATCGTACCCGTGAGTCTTTTCGTGTGAATTCTTGGACAATCTCTTTGGTGTTGTCGGTTGATCCATCGTCAACGACGATGATCTCGAGATTTTTATAGGTTTGGTCGATAATCGATTGTATCGCCACGCCAAGAGTGGGCCCTTCGTTGTAGGTGGGGATGATGACCGATATAAGAGAGTTCTGGTTCATAATTGTTGATGTTAGACGCCTTGGGTAAATATAGCAAGCATATTTTGCGCGTATGTATCCCACGATAAATTATTTTTTACAAATTGTACACCATTTTCCGAGATACGCGCCATTTCAGCGGGGTTTTCAACGAGGGAGGCGATCGCCCCGGCTATCTTTTCAGGAGATTTTGGGTCGACGAGGAGCGCGTTTTCTTTGTCGATGAGTACTTCGTGCGCACCCGAGCCTTTACTTACTACACACACGCATCCAGCAAGCATTGCTTCAAACACGGCGAGCCCCCAGGTCTGGTTATTGTTGGGAAAAACAAAAATGTCTGATTCGGTGTATTTTTTTACGAGTTCGGTTTCAGGTAATCCGTTGATAATCGTAATATACGAAGAAAGATTTTTTTCAACGATACGATCACGGATGAAGAGATAGTAATCATATGATCGATCGTTAAGGCCGTTTATGGCGAGATGGATATTCGTACACTTGTCTTTGGCGAGTATCTCTATCGCGTCGACAAGGTCTTCAAATCGACGATGAGGAAAGAAAATACTGGATGCAAAAATCGAGTATTCTTTTTTATTGAATGTTCGTTTGTGTGATGCTTTGGTGAACATTTCAAGGTCGATGCCACTCCTCACCACATATGCATCTCGACCGTAATGCTTTTTGCAAAGAGCTTTATTGCGTTCGTCGAGAACGACGATCTTTTGTATATCCTTGAGTTCAAGTTTGATGAGAATCTTGTTCAAGATTCCAAGGAGGGAGAAGGAGGGCTCGCTGTCGCTTTTTGCACGCTGGAGATCGTTCATCATCCAGACGATGTTGTCATGCTTGAGTACGCGTGCGGCTTTATATACCTCATAATCATGGATGTTGATGACATCGTAGTATGAGAGAGGGTGCTTGGACGCCACGAGTTCTGCAAGTTGATTGATTGGCCTTCCTGCGGTAAAGATATTTCTCAAGAGTACCGCATAGACCCTGAAACGATACAAAAGCTTGTGAGTGGCACTCTTTGATGTTGGCTTGCTTGATGAGGAAGTTTCTTTTTTACCGTACTCGGTCACGGCAAAAATCGAGAGTTTCTCACAGAGGTCTTGGTAGCTTTTTTCTTTGTCGTAGGCGTAACAATACACATCAACGGTATGCCCCTGGTTTTGTAGGCTGAGCGCCAGCTCAAGAGCTTGCCTCTGAGTCCCTCCTTTGATATTGAGTTCCCATGCGAGAATAGCTATGTTCATTGTTTTAACAAATTGTCCTTAATGTATGCAATTGTTTTTGCAACGCCATCGCCGAGCTCGGTTGTGGGCTGCCACGAGAGGGTTTCAGTGATCTTTGATATATCGCAGTACATATCTTGTGGGCCGCTTGTTGGCTTGTTGAGTGACGTATAAGAAGCTCCGAGTTCGTTCGCAATCTCTTTGACGATATCCTCAACACTCACGGCTTTGCCAGATGCAAGGTTGTAAATACCCTCGCAGGGGACATCGAGTGCGCGCACGATCGCGAGAGCCGCATCCTCTGCATAGATCCAGTCGCGGCGAGGGGCAAGGTTAAACACTTCAATCTTTTTTTTGTTGATTGCTTGCATAATCTTGCTCGGCACCAAAAAAGGAGAGTCCTTGAAATCTTGATAGGGACCATAGATATTTGAGAGTCGAAAGATAGTCGCTGGTAGACCGAACTTTTCTCGGAAATGATTAACGTAGTATTCGGCGATTCCTTTAGTAAATCCGTAGTTGGAATAATGGAGATAGAGTTTGCTGTCCTCAACGATGGGGGAGGGGTTGTCGTTCGCGTAGAGAATGATGCTTGAAATATAAATGAATTTCTTCAAATCTTTTTGCTGGCCAGCAAAGGCGAGGAGCTTTTTTGTGAAGTCGATATTCACTTTTTCTGCATAGGGGAAGTCTTTGCAGAAGGCCTCGTTTGACAGGGCGAGGGAATGAATAATGCAATCGAATTCTTGATCGAGACTACTAAAATCAAAGGTCGCGGCGTCCTCACAGGGGATGTGGGAAACCCTCGCGATTTGCAGCGGGGTTCTACTCAAGTTATATATCTTTGCAGTAGGCTTTTGCTTGAGGAGGGTATGAATAATATTCTGGCCTACAAAGCCACTCCCGCCGGTAATGAGTATCGTTTCGTTCATTCGAATGTTTCTAAAAGAGTTTGAAGCTCCTCTTCTGTTATTTCAGGATGGTTGCCAAAGTAGAAACCGTTCTCGTGAATAAAGAGCGCGTTCGGCAAGTCGTAGGTGCCACCAACATATTTCTTGAAGAATGGCTGCTCGGGCATAAAGGTGCTGATAATCGGACGTATTTCAATACCCATTTCGTTGCTTTTTTTGATGTATGCATCTTTTGTTGCTCTATCTTTGCAGATAATAGGAAATGCAAAATTTGAGTTTTTGCTCATTTGAGGGGACAGCTCTTCAAAACGTGGATTGTTGTAGATAGGAGAGAGTGCTTTGAAATTTTTTTCGCGTTGTTCGATGATCTCATCCAGGTATTGAAGCTGATTTCTGCCGAGGAATCCCTGGATCTCGGTAGGGCGAACATTGTAGGCAGGGTCATAAAAAGTATACTTTGCATAAAAATCGTCGACATTGTGCTCTGCGCGAAGCATATCCTGCTTCGCGGGGGTTAGGTGACGGTCCCATCCGTGGGATCTCGCCATAAGGAGTGCGTGGTAGAGTTCTTCATCATCCGTGCATACAGCGCCGCCCTCGATTGTTGACATATGGTGGCCGACAAAGAAAGAAAATGTCGAGGCGAGTCCGAAGTTGCCGAGTTTGATGCCAGCATATTCTGACCCGAGTGCTTCGCAGTTGTCCTCGAGTAAGATGATGCCTTTATCCTCACAGATTTTTTTGATGGTGGCGATGTCATCGCTAAACCCCAGGAGGTTGGTCAAAAAAAGGGCTTTGAGTTCGGTGTTTTGAAGTGCTTTTTCTAAAATCGCCGGAGAAGTGTTGAGAGAAGAGACTTCGATGTCAACGGGAACAGGAGTAAGGCCGTGTTGGATGAGTGGCATAACATTGGTTGCCCAAGTAATGGCGGAAAACCCCACCGTGTCACCCTCATTGAGACGAGAGAGGTTGCGCAGCGACTGAATAAGGGCGAGGTTGGCGGAGCTTCCACTGTTGAACATCACACAGTATTTCCTTCTTTGCCACTCTGCAAACTCTTTTTCAAATGAAGCACATTGTTCGCCCAGACTTAGCTGCTCGGCGTGCATAATGAAATCACACAGTTTTTGTTTCGTGTCCGCTTCGTTGTAGAAAGTTGATTTGATAAGTTTGAATTTAAGCATGGTTTTTGTGATGAGCGAGGAGTTCTTGTATGAAATTTTTGTAGTGCTCGCTGAATGTTGCCCTGGTGTGGTTTTTCTGTGCGAATTTCCATGTATCCAAAGACATTGAGCGAAGTGTTTCGGTAGACAGAGACGCGATCTCGTGCACCATATTTTTGACCCCTTCGATTGAGTTTTCTTTGAGGATCTTGCCAAAATCTGCTACGTCGACACCAGACTGATAGCTCACAACCGGAATGAGGCCGGCGTGCATGATGGTGATCACGGCCCCTGATTGCCCTTCGGAGCACGAGGGATAGATGAGGGCGATGGAATCATCACATATTTTTTGAAATTCTTTGCTTCCTGGGTCGATCAAACCAACGACACTAATATTTTTTGACTCGTAGAGTTCTTTTCGGTATGTATCTTCAAAATCTTTTTCATTGGAGATTTTGCCACAAATCGTGAGGTTATATTCTGGCATCGCAGCAAATGTTTCCAAAACAAGGTCGAGCCCCTTGTGCACCATCCCCGAACCGCCAAACCAGACAAAGTTCTTTTTTGCGCTATCAAAATCTTTTTGATTCGGAGATGGGTACGTGTGGGTTGTGGAAAGGGGGATGCGATAGGTCTTCTTTTTCGCGTATGCGTAGGTACTTTCGGTGAAATCGTTGCCGAGAAGGGTCATCACATCCGCGTGTTCTATTGCGTGAGACGGAGGCATGACGCGCTGAGGGGTAAGAGTCACTCCGCGACGTTTTTGTAGGTCGAGGAGTCGCGTATACTCTGCAGTGTTTTGGAAAAGCCAGTGTGCCCCTGTTGCATGAAATACTTTTATGCAGTCTTTGGGAAGCAGAGGAGAGAGACGCTCAAGATTGTTATGGATGTCGATGAAAAAACGATAGTTCTTTTTGGGTATAAAGGTTGTGTTTGTCCAGTCAATGACATCTACGGCGTACCCCTGTTCAAGGAAAAGCCGTGCGATCTCGCGACATTCCCAGCGGTTGGTGTGCGCATCAAGGAGTTTGTCAGAGATGACGAAAGGGAGCGTGATGTAGGAAAGGAGTACATTTCCGTACACCTTGCCTTTGGGGGCCATATGGACAACGCCGTGCGAGAGCGTCAATCGTACTTTTTTGACGAGGTCGTAATCTTTAAGATTTAAGAAATAGTCTTTTTGAAATTTCATGATAGAGGCTATGTGCGTGCTGCACGGAGCGCTTTAAGAATACGAGGCTGAATGCTTGGGTGTATGGCTGTGTCGTTCACGCCCACCCATTTATGCTCACTGTGTTGTGCGTCGAGTTCGACCGGTGTGTCCTCGGGAATAATGCCGCCAAAGAAGAGTGCCACCGCGTGATAGTTGGTACTGGGAACGACCGAGCTGTCACTGATCTCATTGTCGAGGCCGCCAAACATAACATCGGTTGGTGCGACGGTTACTCCCATTTCTTTTTTCGCGATGCGTACCGCTGCTTCTTCAAATGTCTCGTTCTTGCGGAGGCGTCCACCGAATGTATAAAACAAACCTTGATAGGGGGCATTTACGCGTTTCCCTAAAAGCACCCGCGTCCCTTCGGGGTTAAAAAAAATCACATCAACCGTACAAATGGGAGAAAACTCCATCAATGTTTGGTAAATGTCCTGCGGAACGTCTTGTGGTGAGGTGTGGAGAGGGGTCGGCGTTTCCATATAATTATTGAATGTAGTTTAGCATAAAATCGCTGTTAATCCTATGGTGT
>MHUY01000013.1:20472-29232 GCA_001825115.1 Candidatus Yonathbacteria bacterium RIFOXYC2_FULL_47_9
GAACATTTGGCGGCTACCGGCGGCATCTTTTTTTGTTGGCAGTCCTCGGTGTTCTGGGCGCCGTTTTAGAGGGTATTGGCATCAACGCAATCATTCCTCTTTTTTCCTTCCTCCTAGGCGATACGGGGATTTCGTCTGCTAATTTTATTACCGACGCGATTCGGCAGTCGTTTGGGTTTCTAGATATCCCATTTAGCTTCAGGTTTCTTTTGGTGTTTATCGCAGTACTCTTCTTGGTACGCGCGGTCGTTATTACTTTGTTTACCTATATTAGGGCGCGTATCACCGCAAGCTTCATGTTCCGTGAGATGAATCTCTTGCTTACCGATACCCTTCAGGCAAAGTGGGGATTCCTCTCTCTACAGAAAGCGGGTTACCTGCAGAATACATTATTCTGGGATGTGCGACAGAGTACGAGTCTCCTTGATGCCGTTGCGCAGTTTATTCAGTCATCAACTGGCTTCGTTATTTATTTCTTTATTGCACTCAGTATTTCTTCTACAGTCACACTCATCACGCTTGCTGTAGGGGCGGTGATGCTTTTTGTCTTGCGCCCTTTGGTGCGCAAGACCATGGTCCTTGGTGAAGAAAAAAGTGGTCTTGAAAAAAGTTTCGCCAATTACCTCATTGAACATATCAGTGGACTCAAAGTGGTAAAGGCGAGTGGCGTTGGACAAAAGGTCATCGGTGCGGGGAGGGCGATCCTGGAGCCCTTGCGTACAGTGTATATTAAGAGCGCCATTATGCATTCGTTAGGGTCTGCTGTCATTCAGCCATTTAGTATCATTTTTGTCCTTATTTTATTTGCGTTTGCGTACAAGATGCCGTCCTTTAACCTTGCAGCATTTGCGGCGGTTATGTACCTCATTCAAAAGATATTTGTATATCTTCAGTCAACACAGAGTTCGCTTCATTCTATTGCAGACTTCATTCCTTTTGCTTCGAATATTTTAAAATTTAAAAATTCGCTTCAAGAAAACAAAGACGAAGTAGTAGAAGATAAAAAGCGGCCATTTGTATATGAAAAAGGCCTTTCGTTCCGTGACGTTTCTTTTTCGTATCAGTCGGAGACCCCAGTACTTTCGCAGATCTCGTTCTCTGTCCCCAAGAATTCATTTTTGGGGATTATGGGACCTTCGGGAGGAGGAAAAACCTCTATCGTGGATCTCGTGTTGCGCCTCTTTTTGCCTGACCAAGGGGCAATACTTCTCGATGACACCCCTATACATGAGATTAAAATGGATGAATGGCGACAGCGTATTGGTTATGTATCACAGGACATTTTCCTGATGAATGCTTCTATCCGGGACAATATACGATTTTATGATGAAGCGATGACGGATGAAGTAATCTATGATGCGGCACGCAAAGCGCATATCTACGACCATATTATGAGCCTTGAGAAAGGTTTTGATACAGTGATAGGGGAACATGGGACTATGCTTTCTGTGGGGCAACGCCAACGCATCGTAATCGCACGCGCTCTGGCACGTAAGCCGGATATCCTCATACTCGACGAAGCAACGAGTGCATTGGATGCCGAATCCGAGCTTGCAATCAAGGAGACCGTTGAGGACATACGCAAGACAATGACGTTGCTTGTGATTGCACATCGCGTTTCTACGATCACAAGCGCTGATAATATCTTGGTTTTGAATGAAGGAGTGATTACTGAATACGGGAAACCGCAAGAGATGTTGGACACCTCAAGCTCGTATCTTTCCCGTATGGTGGCATTGCAGCATCATACGAAGTAATCATTTGATAACTAGGCTTAGAGAAAATCTTGCGATGAGGAAAAAGAAAATACGAGAGTAGTCAGGCCCTCTTTGTTTCAGTGTTTTCAGTAAACCACTGGTATGCCGCGGTGATGCCTTCGTCGAGTGGTATTTGATGTTTCCAACCAAGGGAGTGAAGCTTGCTTACATCGAGGAGTTTACGCGGGGTACCGTCTGGCTTGGTAGCGTCCCACATAATCTCACCCTTGAAGCCGATCACCTTTTTTACCATTTCCGCGAGCTCTTTAATAGTAATATCTTCGCCGGCGCCGACATTAATAATACTAGAGTCATTGTAGTTTTCCATAAGGAACAAGCTTGCGTCGGCAAGGTCATCGACGTGGAGGAATTCACGTTGTGCGCTTCCTGTACCCCAGAGCGTGACGTGCGGGGCATTGTTCATCTTCGCATCATGAAATTTCCGGACCATAGCCGGCATAACATGCGAGCTCTCGAGATCAAAGTTATCATGTGGGCCGTAGAGATTGGTCGGCATCAACGAAATGAAGTTCGTACCATACTGCTCGTTGTAAGACTGGCATTCGATGATGCCAGCGATCTTGGCGATTGCGTATGCTTTATTAGTTAACTCAAGCTCGCCGGTTAGGAGGTACTCTTCTTTGATGGGTTGAGGGCAAAGTTTTGGGTAAATACAGGAACTGCCGAGGAAGAGAAGTTTTTTAGTTTTGTGGAGATAAGCGTTGTTGATGACATTGTTCTGTACCGCGAGATTGCCGTAAATAAAATCAGCGGGGTAGGTTTTGTTGGCCATAATTCCGCCCACTTTTGCAGCAGCAAGGAATACATACTCAGGTTTTTCTTGCGCAAAGAATTCCGCAACGGCGTGTTGGTCGGTGAGGTCAAGTTCTTGTCTTGTTCTGAGAATGAGATTGGTAAACCCTTGTGTTTGCAGTGCACGCACGATTGCTGACCCAACGAGTCCACGATGTCCAGCAACATAAATTCTTGCATCTTTCTCCATACCTACTCGTGATGTTTCTTTGTTGTAAAACCGCCCTTTTCTAGGTGAACATCTCTTCTTGCATCCTCAAGGTCAGACGCAACCATTTCTTTTACAAGTTCTTCGAAGGTAACCTCAGCTTTCCAGCCGAGCTCTTTTTCTGCTTTGGTTGGGTCGCCCAAGAGAGATTCAACTTCGGTGGGGCGGAAGTAGTGTGGGTCAATCTCGATGATTGTTTTGCCGGTCTTTTTATCGAGACCTTTTTCGTTAACCCCAGTTCCTTTCCATGTGATCTCGATATCAAGTTCTTTGAAGACTGCTTCACAGAAATCACGTACGGAGTACTGTGCGCCCGTTGCGATGACGTAGTCTTCGGGCTTGTTTTGCTGCAACATAAGGTACATTGCATTGACGTAGTCTTTTGCATGACCCCAGTCTCGCTTGGCATTGATATTTCCCAAATATATTTTTTCTTGAAGTCCAAGTTTTATTCTTGCTGCAGCGCGCGTGATTTTTTTAGTAGCAAACGTCTCGCCGCGGCGAGGGGACTCATGGTTGAAAAGGATTCCTGATACCGCAAAGATACCATACGCCTCGCGGTAGTTTTTGGTGATCCAGTATGCGTAAACTTTGGCTGCGCCGTAGGGACTGCGGGGGTAAAACGGTGTTACTTCGCTTTGGGGCGGGGGAGTCGCACCAAACATTTCCGACGTGGAGGCTTGGTAAAACTTTGTTTTTTTCTCAAGACCAAGCAAACGAATAGCTTCAAGGATGCGGAGTGTACCAAGTGCATCCGAGTTGCCGGTATACTCGGGGGTTTCAAAAGAAACTTTTACATGACTTTGTGCAGCAAGGTTGTAGATTTCATCGGGCTCGACTTCTTTTATTGTGCGAATGAGGTTTGTTGAATCAGTAAGGTCGCCATAGTGGAGGAACAATCGCTTTCCTGCCTCGTGAGGGTCTTGGTAGATGTGGTCGATGCGGTCAGTGTTGAAACTGCTTGCGCGGCGAATAATGCCGTGAACCTCGTAGCCTTTTTCAAGAAGAAGTTCTGCGAGGTAAGAACCGTCTTGTCCAGTGATGCCCGTTATGAGTGCTTTTTTCATTTTTGTATATTACCACTTATTAATCGTGTTCACGACTTTCTTTTTGAGATCGAGATATGACTTCGTCGCTTCCTTCTCGAGTTCGGGGGAGACGAGGCGAAGGATCTCTTTGCCAAGGATGCGGTATTGTCCGCCAACCTTGTTTGCCTTGAGGAGTCCGTTCTTGAGGAGGCGCTTCATGGTACTATCGCTTATCTTGAGAAGCTTTTGGGCTTCTGAGGTTGTGTAGACCTCGTAAGGATTAATGATGTTCATAAGAAGTAGTATAAAGAAGTGTCAAAAGGTGTCAAGTCGGGTCAGGCACTTTTTTCTCGTTTTTGTTTCTGTGGTATAGTAGAGGGCAATGAATACCAATAAAATTTTGAGCAATATATTGATGGGGGGATTGTTTTTGGTCCTTTTTATACCGCTTTTTGTTTCGGACTCTATGTTCTTTCCGTTTATTACCGGCAAGAACTTTGCGTTTAGGATTATTGTAGAAATCCTTTTGAGTGCGTGGATCGTATTGGCCTACCGTGATCCCGCATATCGTCCTACACGCTCACCGCTTTTTATTGCCGCAGCTTCGTTTGTGGGCATCATTACTCTTGCGGGGGTACTGGGTGAAAATCCGTACAAGAGCTTCTGGTCAAACTATGAGCGCATGGAGGGTACGATAAGTCTCCTGCACTTCTTTGCATACTTTGTAATGGCGACGACGGCTCTCGGCGCACGGAAGAAGTGGGGTGCGTTTTGGAATACTTCGATACTCGTAAGTTTCATCATTGGTGTCTATGCACTGTTTCAATTGAGCGGAGCACTTGCTATTAATCAGGGTGGGGTACGTGTGGATGCAACCTTTGGTAATGCAGCATACCTCGCGGTGTACCTCCTTTTCCATATCTTCATCACGCTCTTTATGCTGCTTCGCGAAAAAGGGCACACGATTGGGGGGATGATCGCAGAAAAGGCTTCTCTGTGGATCTATACGCCTATTATATTGCTCGATGTGTTCGTCCTCTATCATACGGCAACACGTGGAGCAATCCTCGGCCTCATTGGCGGACTTTTGCTTACGGCGCTCCTCATCGCTATCTTTGAGAAAGAACGAGTTGGGTTGCGCAAGGTCGCGCTAGGAATCCTTGCGGGTATTGTGCTCCTCATTGGTGGATTCTTTGCCCTAAAGAACACCTCATTTATAACGGAAAGCCCCGTGCTTTCGCGCTTTTCCTCAATATCGCTTACGGAGCAAACGACCAAGTCGCGCTTTATGGTTTGGAATATGGCATTCCAAGGGTTCAAGGAGCGCCCAATCCTTGGGTGGGGTCAGGAGAACTTCAACTTTGTCTTCAATAAATACTACGATCCCAATATGTACGGGCAGGAGCCGTGGTTCGACCGTGCACACAATGTATTCTTTGATTGGCTCATTGCAGGCGGTATCCTCGGACTCCTTGCATACCTCTCACTCTTTGTCCTCGCACTCTGGTATTTATGGAAGAGAGGCTCAGCATTCTCTATCGTAGAAAAAAGTATCTTTACCGGTCTTCTCGCAGGATACTTCTTTCAGAACATCTTTGTGTTCGACAACTTGATGAGTTACGTAATGTTCTTCTCTGTGTTGGCCTACATCGAGAGCTCAAGAAAAGGAGGGGCTGTTGAAGTGGTTGCTAAAAAGAAAAATGACAAGAATGCAGCCGTGGCGCCACTTGATATTTCAATAGCTCCCGTGGCGGTCATTGTTGTCATCACTCTTTTGTATTTCTTTAACGCTAAACCTATTGCAACAAATTTTATGCTCATTCAAGCATTGCAGCCGCAGCAAAAGGGGCCGATGGTAAATCTGGAGAATTTCAAGAAGACGTTTGCGTATGATTCTTTTGGCACCGGCGAGGGGCGTGAGCAGTTGAGTCAGACCACCATGTCGATTCTTGGCGCTGAAAAAATCGACAATGTCACCAAGCAGGCATTCGTCGACCTTACGGTAAGCGAGATGAAAAAGCAGGTTGAAACCCACGCCAAAGATGCGCGCTACCAGCTGTTCCTTGGGTCATTTTTGAACCAGCTTGGTCGCTACAATCCGGCAAGTTATGACGAGGCATTGGTGCACCTAGAGAAGGCGCATGAATTATCGCCCAACAAACAAGCAGTCATCTTTGAGATTGGAAGCTTGTATTACAATAAAAAGGATACCGCCAAGGCTGAAGAATTGTTCAAGCAAGCATACGAGCTCGCTCCAGCATATCAGGATGCCGAGAATTACTATGTGCGTGTGCTTATGGACAACAAGAACTACAAAGAAATCGAGCGCGTACTTGTGGCGCATGTTACGCGGGCGCCAGGGGAGCACGATCCTCATGTAAAACTGTCAGCACTCTACCTTGAACTGGGTCGCCGCGCAGATGCAATCGCCGAACTAGAACGCGCTATCGAGCTCAACCCTGCCTTTAAAGATCAGGGTGAATCCTACCTGAAAGAGATCAAAGCAGGACGAAATCCGTAAAATCCATAAACCCTTGACTTTTTTTGAGAATCTGCTATACTAGATTGGTAAGTGAGTGCGCAGGAGGAAACTCTTGGGCGATTCAACAAACGAATGTCTACATAAACCCCCGCGCAAGCGGGGTTTTATGTTTTTATTCGTTTTCTGAAAGAGGAGGCCTTAAATCGTTGACATTTTTAGATTTACGTAGTAGTGTGTGCGCTGGTCTGTTTTTTTGTTGTTTGACGTTGAAAGAAGAGGGGATGTAGATGCGAAATAATCAATCGTACGATCGGCGTACCAGTAAGCCACTTTTGGCAATAATTCTTGCCGGTGGCAGGGGGACACGCTTGTATGTGCTTACAGAAACACGTTGTAAACCTGAAGTTCCTGTTGGGAAAAACCGTTTCATAGACTTCGCGCTCGCCAATGTGGTGAATTCGAAGATCATTGACCACACCATGGTCCTGACGCAGTATATGCAACAGGGTCTTATTAACCATCTTGGGCGCTTTCAGTTGAGTGCACCCTTGTGGGGTAAGTCGATCGATATCGTCCCCGCACAGCAGCGGCTTGGTGATGGAGAATGGTATTTGGGGAGCGCGAATGCGGTCTACCAAAACCATGAATCAATTCGGCGTGACCCGGCGGACACGGTAGTTATTCTTGCTGCCGACCATCTTTACAAGCTCGATATTCGGCAGTTCCTCGCATATCATCATGAGAAAAAAGCGGCCTTCACCGTGTGTGGCATGGTTATGCCCGAACATGAAGCCGTAGGGAATTTCGGCGTGATGGAGCTTGATGCCGACGGACGAATCTTGGGTTTTGAAGAAAAACCAGCAAAACCGAAAACCCTGCCAGGGAGAGAGGGGATGTGTTTTGCGTCGATGGGTATTTATATCGTCGATAAAGAATTTCTCTTGCAAATACTTGAGGAGGATCACGCTCGTCCTGGTTCGGAACATGATTTCGGGAATGACATCGTACCACGATTGTGTAGAAAGAAAGCTGCCATTTATGGATACGATTACAACGAGAATTTCATTCCCGGCGAAGTTCGTCTTGTTGATGGTGTCCTTACTCCTGTGCACTATTGGCGCGATGTGGGAAAGATTGCTGCGTACTGGCAGTCAGTGATGGACTTGGTCGAGATTGACCCGCTCCTGAATGTCTACAATGCAATGTGGCCGGTACCGACCGCGTGGGATATGCTTCCTCAGGCAAAGTTCATCTTTCCTGACAGAGAAAAATGTCATCGTGAGTTCAATACGGGAGATGGGTGTACCTTTTTCCCTGATGCAATCATGGGGGGAGGATGTATCTTTGATAGCCCGAAGAATTTCTATAAGGCTGTCTTGGGTCGTTCGGTCCGTACTGCGTATGGCGCTGAAATCATTCATTCAATTGTGTTCGATAATGCCAGTATCGGCGCTCATGTGCAAATTGCACACACTATTGTGGAAGAGGGGGTTGTTGTTCCCGATAGTGTGTGCGTCGGTTTTGACCTCGCAGAAGACGAGGCAAATGGTGTGTATATCGATGAGAGTCACGATCCGAATTCTTCGCATCCACCGATTCGTGTCATTACCAAGAATACGCACTGGCAACAGAAAAAAGCTTAACGTTCTTTTTGTAGTATTTACCACCCATTTTTTGGGTGGTTTTTTTGTGCCTGAAAACGAGTCCTGCTTTTTTGTTTGCATGCAACGCCTAAATCGCCTACAATAGGAAAGAAGCTCATACGTTCCTCTGGCTAGCGGCTGCACTCACTTATTAGACATTTGTTGGAGCTCGTACCCGCTAGCCAAAAGAGCGCAGGAGATTTCTACCCTGAGCGTAATGCTTCAGGGTTTTTTAACACCCATAATGACCCTACTTATTAAAGAACATGTTCCTTTGGCGCCTATGACCACCATGCGCGTGGGGGGTAATGCGCGTTTTTTTGCGCGTATTAAAAGTCTTACCGATTTGCGTAATGGAGTGGCGTTCGCGCGTTCGCAAAACGTACCCATTTTTGTGCTGGGTGGTGGGTCAAATATGCTGGTGCCCAGCAAGGGGTTTCCCGGGCTTGTTTTAAAGATTGAATTTAAAGGTATTTCATACGAAGAGGATGGTTCGTCAATATGTGTCATTACTGGCGCGGGGGAGGTGTGGGACGATCTGGTGCGTGATGCGGTTGCACGCGGATTGTGGGGCATTGAAAATCTTTCTCTTATACCGGGAACGACTGGTGGTGCTGTGGTTCAGAATATCGGTGCGTATGGTGTTGAAGCACGCGATAGTATTGTTTGGGTAGAAGCATTTGATACGCAAACAATGAAAATAAAAAAATTTTCACGCGACGAATGCTCATTCGGCTATCGTGAAAGTATTTTTAAAAAAAATAATAATCTCATTGTGGTGCGTGCGGCATTCGATCTTGTGCGCGATGGTACACCGCACATAGAGTAT
>MHUY01000014.1:0-10136 GCA_001825115.1 Candidatus Yonathbacteria bacterium RIFOXYC2_FULL_47_9
ATAGCCTTTGGTGGCGCAGGTGATAGTTCTGAAGGTAGTGTGAGTGGCTCCATCAATTATATTAATAAAACAAATACGGGTACTGCGTATGAGATTGCGGGGAATATAAATAGTATCAACACCGCAAATAATATCGGCATCGTAACGAACGCGTATGGTTCAAAGAACATTATTACAAACGGTCAGATAAATCAAAATACGATTGTTAATGCCTATGGTGTATATAGTTCGATTGACGGAGCGTTCTCTTTTTTAAACACAACCAACGCCTACGGCTTTTACTCAAATATTGACACAGCTAATGTCTCTACAGGAAACGCCTACGGTTTCTACTCAAATGGCACCGCCAAATCTTATTTTGGTGGCGATGTCGGCATCGGTACTACCACACCTGCCAAAGCACTTCAGGTTATTGGTGATATTCGTGTGGGTACTACGGGCACCAATGGTTGTCTTGAGAACTTTGCCGGTACGGCGCTGACAGGGACATGTTCTTCGGATGTGTCATTGAAAACAAATATCCAGCCACTAGAAAATGTGCTTTCAGGGCTTACTCAGCTTACTCCTTCAACATTTTACTGGAATGATATTGCGGGAAATGAGCTCCGTAACTCCACCACAACACTCAATTACGGCCTCATTGCACAAGATGTTGCGATGGTGCTCCCTGGTATGGTTGCCACCACATCAAATGGTTACCTCGGGGTGAATTATTCAATGCTCCCTATTTTAACGCTACAGGGACTCAAAGAGCTCAACCTCAACCTTGAGGGGCTTGCTTCAACAACCGTGGTGATGAACGATGTCTCGGGCAGTAAGACCTTTGCAGGAAGATTTTTTGAGAGAATGACAGGTTGGCTTGCCGATGCTACGAACGGATTAACATCGGTGTTCGCTAATGTTTTTAATGCGAAAGAAAAGATTTGTATTGATGGAGAGTGTTTGACAAAGTCTGACATCAAGGCACTTCTTGAAATTGCTCGCGGCTCAAATCAAACAGCAAGCGTAAGTACTGCAACCAGTGATGAGGGTGTGGCACCAACGTTAGCTTCAGAAGCAATCGTTATCTCTATAAACGGCAACAACCCCGCAACGATAAAAGTTGGTGATACTTACGGCGACCTCGGTGCGCTCATCGTCTCGCCAGAGTCTGCTAAAAACTTTGGCATCAAAGCATCTCTCGATGGGGGACTAGAGATGGATATTAGTCAGATTAGTATTGATACCGCCACAGCAGGTACGCACACAATCGTATATACAGTAGTTGACCAAAACAACGCCACTACCACCGCCGAGCGTACGGTGGATGTTGTTGCACTGACACAAGTCGTAGTAGAAGAGCCTGTTGAAGCTATTATTGCCAGCACTGCTCCATCCACGGACGAAGTAGTTACAGCCACAACAGTCACCGTAGGGGTTCCTGTTGAAACTACTGCCAGCAGCACACCGTTAGTGGACGAAGGCGAAGTTGCAACAACAACCCCAGCCCAATAAATCCCCAAAAGAAAAATAACCACCTTTTTAACCCATAAAACAGGGTCTCATTGGGTGTTTGACAGGGATTTTAGGTCTGGTATACTGTTTTTAACGGTATTTGATTGAGTTATTGGCGCGCCGTAGAGAGAATACAATTTATTAAGGTCTTATTTATATAGCTATATTGCTTAGTTATCTAAATTGAAGCGTTTTACATACCCTTACATTACTAAAAAGGTGGATATTTCCTTGCCTTTTTGTTTTTTTGTATTTTGGCAAACGAGTGGAATCGCGTGTTTTTTTAAACACATGATCCGCGAGTGCCGACAAAATATAAGAGATTTTTTTAACAAAAAATCTGCTTTTATTTTAGGGTACTGAAAACGCTTCGTAAATTAACGCGTCATTTTCCCCACATATGAGAGAGAAGAAATACTTCGCGCGCTATAAAAAGCCGCTCCTGCCGCTCCCGAACCTTGTGGATACCCACTTGAAATCTTACAAGTGGCTCCTCGAGACTGGTTTAAAAGAAGCTTTTAAAGATTTTTCCCCAATCGAAGATTATTCAGGGAAAAAATTTGCCCTCGAATTTACGGGCATCGAACTCTCAAAGCCAAAGTACGATGAGTATTTTGCAAAGGAGAACAAACTCTCTTACGAAGCGCCTCTCAAGGCTCGCGTAAAACTTATTAACAAAACGCTCAAGAGCGAAAAGGAACAAGAGATCTTTATGGCGGATTTCCCCATGATGACCTCACACGGTACCTTTATCGTGAACGGTGTTGAACGTGTCGTGGTCCCTCAGATCTCGCGTTCTTTTGGTGTGTCGTTCACGGTGGACGAGCTCAAAGGTAAACGCTACTTCGGCGCAAAGATCATCCCTGGTCGTGGCGCATGGGTAGAGGTTGAGTCCGACCCTGACGGTGCAGTATATGTACGCATCGACAAGAAGCGTAAATTCCCTGTGTCAGTCCTCTTGCGCGCTCTCGGCGTAGAGAACAATGACGCTATCTTGAAACTCTTTACGGGCGACGAGCTCGGCAAGCGCGCTATTGAAGCAACCATCGCCAAAGATCCTGCACAGACCCAGGATGAATCATTCGTAGAGATCCACAAGAAACTCCGCGATGGCGACCTTGCAACCCCCGAGAATGCACGCGGGTTCGTTAACTCTATTTTTGCCAAGGAAAAATACGACCTTTCAGAAGTAGGTCGCTTCAAATTCAACAAGCGTTTCAACAAGAGCGTCGACAAGGACGAGATTGCGCGCCGTACTATTGATGCACATGATGTGGTGACAATTGTCTCAAACATTGTAAAGCTCAACGCTAACCCACACGCTCTCCCTGACGATATTGACCACCTCGGTTCACGTCGTATTCGTGCGGTTGGTGAAATGCTCCAGCAGAAGATCCGCGTCGGTATGACGCAGATGAAGCGCAACATTCAGGATCGTATGTCGACTATCGACACCGATGCGACCCTCCCTGTACAGTTCATTAGTCCGCGCCCTCTCCAGGCTCGCCTCAAGGAATTCTTTGCGACGAACCAGCTCTCGCAGTTCATGACGCAGTACAATGTGCTCTCGGAAATCGAGTCACTTCGTACGTTCTCAGCGCTCGGGCCCGGTGGCCTTACGCGCGAACGCGCAGGTATTGAAGTTCGTGACGTGCACGCTTCGCACTACGGACGCCTCTGTCCTATTCACACCCCAGAAGGTCCAAACATTGGTCTTATTCTTCGTCTCTCATGTTACGCGCGTACCAATGACTTCGGTATGATTGAAACACCGTACGTAAAAGTAACGAACGGCAAGGTTACGAAAGAGATCGTCTACATGGACGCACTCGAAGAAGAGCAGTATCACATCGCGCACATGGGTATCAAACTTGATGGTGATCAAATCGTTGAGGAACAAGTTGAAGTACGTAAGCTCGGACGCCCTGCACTCGTGCCACGTTCTGATGTGCACTACATGGACATCGCGGCAAACCAGGGTTACTCAATCGCGACATCGATGATTCCGTTCCTTGAGCACGACAATGCAAACCGTGCACTCATGGGCTCAAACATGCAGAAGCAAGCTATTCCGTGTGTCATTCCTGAAGCACCTTTGGTTGCTACCGGCACCGAGGAGCTCGCAGCACGCGACACTGGTCGTCTCATTATTGCAGAATCTGACGGTACTATTACTCACGCAGATGCAAAGAAAATTGTATTCAAGGATGAAGATGGCAAGGAGCATGAGTACAGTCTCGTGAACTTCTCGCGTACCAACGGTTTTACCGCATTTCATCAGCGCCCTGTGGTTAACGTTGGCGACAAGGTTAAGAAAGGCGCAATCCTCGCCGATACCTCGTCATCAGACAACGGTCAGATCGCACTTGGACAGAACGCACTCGTGGCATTTATGTCATGGAGCGGTTCAAACTACGAAGATGCAATCATTCTTTCAGAGCGTCTCGTAAAGAACAGTAAGTTCACCTCGATTCACATGGATGAGTTCGTGGTAAACGTGCGTGACACCAAGCTCGGGCCCGAAGTTACAACCCATGATATTCCTAACGTCGGTGAAGTAAAACTCAAAGACCTCGACGAAGATGGTATTATCCGTATCGGTGCGGAGGTTCACCCTGGCGATATTTTGGTAGGTAAGATTACCCCTAAGGGCGAGCAAGAGCTCACTCCTGAGGAACGTCTCCTCCGTTCTATCTTTGGTGAAAAGGCACGCGATGTAAAAGACACGTCACTTCGTATGGAGCACGGCAAGCGTGGCCGTATCATTGGCGTAAAGATCTTCTCTCGTGAAAAGGGCGACAACCTTGAGAGTGGTATCATTAAGCGTATTCACATCGAAGTTGCGCAGTTGCGTAACATCTCGGTGGGTGACAAGCTCGCAGGACGTCACGGTAACAAGGGTGTTATCTCGGTCATCCTCCCTGAGGCAGACATGCCATACATGGCAGATGGTACTCCTGTTGATGTCATTTTGACACCGCTCGGTGTGCCTTCTCGTATGAACTTGGGACAGATTCTCGAGCTCCACTTGGGACTTGCGGCAAACGCTTTGAACTACCAAGCAGTCGTACCTGCATTTATGGGTGCAACCGTGGACGAGATCAAAGACGAACTCGTGAAAGCAGGATATCGTGCAGACGGTAAGATGAAGCTCCACGATGGACGTACCGGCGAATCATTCGATCAGGACATCGCGGTAGGGTACATGTACATTTTGAAATTGAACCACATGGTTGAAGACAAGATTCACATGCGTTCAACGGGGCCATACTCTCTCATCACGCAACAACCACTCGGCGGTAAAGCACAGGGTGGAGGTCAGCGCTTTGGTGAAATGGAAGTGTGGGCGCTCGAAGGTTACGGTGCATCAAACGTACTTCGTGAAATGCTCACGGTGAAATCAGATGACATTACTGGACGCTCAGGAGCATTCGACGCCATCGTCAAGGGTAATGATGTCGAGCAGACCAACATTCCTGAATCTTTCAACGTGCTCTTGAATTATCTCCGCGGACTCTCGCTCGATATTCAGCTCGTTAAGAAAGGGGACATCAAATAGCCTAATATCCAATCATCATTATGAAAACATTACGCGAACAGCAGAATTTTGACGCGATGCTCCTCAAGCTCGCATCCCCCGAGCGCATCAAGGAGTGGTCATTCGGCGAGGTTACCAAACCGGAGACGATCAACTACCGCACCCAGCGCAGCGAGCGTGGCGGTCTCTTTGACGAGCGTATCTTTGGGCCTGAAAAGGACTTTGAGTGTTACTGTGGAAAATACAAACGTATTCGTTACAAGGGTATCATCTGTGAAAAGTGTGGAGTTGAGGTTACTCGCTCTATCGTACGTCGCGAACGTATGGGACACATCGAGCTTGCGAGCCCGGTTGCCCACATTTGGTTCCTCCGCAGTATCCCTTCACGCATGGGTCTCATCCTGAACCTTCCTATCGTTGACCTTGAAAAAGTTATTTACTTTGCAGGGTACATCATTACGAGTGTAAACACCGCAGAGCGCGACAACTTGATGAAAGAGCTTGACGGTGAATACAAATCAAAATCAAAGACTCTCACCGACGAAAAGGGTAAGGAGAAGTTGAAAGAACTTTTGCTTACGAGCAAAAAGGAGATCGAGTCCCTCATTGAAGGTAGGGTTCTTGACGAGATGACTTACCACAAGTTTGCACTCAAGTATGGTACGGCTTTTGAGGCTGGTATCGGTGCTGAGGCAATCTACAACATCTTCAAGAAGCTTGACCTCGTGAAGTTCCGCGCAGAGCTTGAAACAAGCCTCGAAAAGGCAGGTGCCGTCGAGCGCGCAAAACTCCACAAGCGTTTGGGTATCGTGAAGTCAATGATCAACTCTGGCGTACGTCCTGAGTGGATGTTCATCACGGTTATTCCTATCATTCCTCCAGCACTTCGCCCGATGGTCGCCCTCGAGGGTGGTCGTCATGCAACATCAGATCTGAACGATCTCTATCGTCGTGTCATCAACCGTAACAACCGTTTAAGAAAGTTGAAGGAGATTGGTGCACCAGATGTTATCCTCCGCAATGAAAAGCGTATCTTGCAGGAAGCGGTTGACTCACTCATCGACAACTCGATTCGTCGCGTACAGTCGGTTGCCATGAATGCTGCACAGAAGCGTACTTTGAAGTCACTCTCAGATACCTTGAAGGGTAAGCAGGGCCTCTTCCGTCAGAACCTCCTCGGTAAACGTGTGGATTACTCTGGTCGTTCGGTTATTGTGGTGGGGCCAAAACTCCATCTCGATCAATGTGGACTCCCTAAACACATGGCTCTCGAGCTCTTCCGTCCGTTCATTATTTCAAAGCTCCTCGAGCGCGAACTCGCGTACAATATTCGCGGGGCCAACAAGCTCATCGAAGACAATGTTCCTGAGGTGTGGGCAATCCTCGAAGAGGTGATCAAGGGTAAGTACGTTCTTTTGAACCGTGCACCAACCTTGCACCGTCTCGGTATTCAGGCATTCCATCCTGTGCTCATTGAAGGTAACGCAATCCAGGTTCATCCACTCGTTTGTACCGCGTTCAACGCAGACTTCGACGGTGACCAGATGGCAGTACACGTACCTCTTTCGCGCGCAGCGCAGCAGGAGGCAGGTGCCCTTATGGCAGCAAACAAGAACCTTCTCGGGCCAGGTAACGGCGATCCTATCGTTAACCCTAAACTCGATATTCCTCTCGGATGTTACTCAATGACCAAGATCGTTGAGGGAGAAAAGGGTGAAGACAAGATTTTCCCAACACCAAACAGCGCTATTACTGCACATGACTTTGATGTGGTAAGCTACCGCGCCAAGATCAAGGTGATGGGTACCGACACCGCAAAGTACGCGCAGTTCAATGGTGAGGTCTTTGAGACCACCGTTGGCCGCCTTCTCTTTAACAGTGTTTTGCCTTCTGACTTTGCGTATGTAAACAAAGCTGTTGGTAAAAAAGAGCTCGAAGCTATCATTGATGAGATCATCAATACGTACGGTATCGACGCAACACCTATCATCCTCGACAAGATCAAGGACTTTGGTTTCAAGTATGTGACCAAGGCAGGTATTACGTGGGGTATCGACGAGATCAAGATTCCTGAAGGAAAGAAAGCGCTTATTGCAGGAGCTCGCAAAGAAGCAGAAGAAGTACGTTCTGAATTCAACGAAGGTTTGCTTTCAGAAGACGAGCGTTACCGCCGCACCATCGAAGTATGGCAGGGTGTTCGTGGTGAGATTGAAAAATTGATGCCCGCAACGCTCGACAAAGACGGTTCTGTTGAGGACATGTTGAAGTCAGGAGCCCGCGGTTCTATTTCACAGATCCTCCAAATGGGTGGTATGACAGGTATGATCGTGAACACAGCAGGTCGCACCATCGACTTCCCAATCGTTCCTTCATCAAAGGAAGGTTTGTCTCCTATCGAGTACTTCGTTACAACCCACGGTTCACGTAAGGGTCTCGCCGACACGGCGCTCCAGACTGCAAAGGCAGGTTACCTTACACGTCGTATTGTTGATGTAGCGCAGGACGCTATTATTACCGAAGAGGACTGTGGCGACAAAGAAGGAAAGATCATCCGCAAGGAGAATCTCGTTGGTTTCGATATTCCTCTCGCTCGCAACCTCAAGGGTCGTGTGCTCGCACAGGATCTCAAGAATGCAGACGGCACGGTTGTCTTCAAGAAGGGACACCTCATGTCAAAGCCTGACGCAAAAGAAGTCGAAGCACAGGGTATTATGGAGGCACTCGTGCGTTCACCGCTCTCATGCAAGACATCGCACGGCGTATGTCGCAAGTGTTATGGTCTCGATATCGGCCGCAACGATCTCGTAAAGATCGGCGAAGCGGTGGGTATTATTGCAGCACAAGCTATCGGTGAACCAGGAACCCAGCTTACGATGCGTACCTTCCATGCCGGCGGTATTGCATCAGCAGGCGGAGATATTACGATGGGTCTCCCTCGCGTTGAAGAGATCTTAGAAAAACGCGCCCCAAAGAGTCTCGCTATCGTTTCTCACACCAATGGTGTGGTGACCGAGGTTATGCGTGACGACAAGGAGCTCATTATTAAGGTCCTTCCCGCAGAAGGCGAAGGCAAGAAGAAGGGTGAGGTCATTGAGTACGAGACTTCATCAAAGCGTACACCATTCGTAAGAGTTGGTGACGAGGTAAAGAAAGGGGATCTCATCTCAGATGGTTCAGCTGATATTGCCGAAGTATTCCAGTACGCAGGTAAAGATGCTGCAGAAAACTACATCATCACCGAAGTTCTCAAGATCTATGAGCTTCAGGGTGCATCGATTTCGCGTAAGCATATCGAGGTGATTATTCGTCAGATGTTCTCACGTCGCAAGATTAAAGATTCAGGTGACACCAAGTTCAATCAAGGTGATGTCGTCGAGCAGGGTGAGCTCGCTATCGAAAACGCTCGCATTGAAAAAGCAGGCGGAGAAAAAGCAAAGGGAGATCCTGTTGTACTCGGTATTTCTGAGGTTGCTCTCACAACCAAGAGTTGGCTCTCAGCGGCATCGTTCGAAAACACAACGCGTGTTCTCATCAACACTGCTATCAAGGGCGGAGTGGATACACTCCGTGGCCTCAAGGAAAATGTGATCATCGGTCACCTTATCCCTGCAGGAACAGGCTTCGGTCTCAAGGCAGCACCAGCTGTGCTTCCCGGAGAGAATCAAGAGGAAGAAGCGAACGTTTAAAGTCTTAAAGTCTTAAAGTCTTAAAGTCAAAAGTAGATACGTCTCAATTTGTATTTGCTTTCAACTTTCTGACTTTCGACTTTCAACTCATTCATGTCTTCAGTCATCGAAGAGATCAAATCACGATTAAATATCGTAGACATTGCAGGAGGATACCTCAAGCTTGAAAAGGCAGGAGGGAACTTCAAGGCGTGTTGTCCGTTCCATAGCGAGCGTAGCCCCTCATTCTTTATTTCACC
Source organism: Candidatus Yonathbacteria bacterium RIFOXYC2_FULL_47_9 (assembly GCA_001825115.1). Taxonomy (GTDB): domain Bacteria; phylum Patescibacteriota; class Minisyncoccia; order Phycocordibacterales; family UBA1550; genus UBA1550. The sequence goes on from MHUY01000014.1 coordinate 8,958, forward strand.
CGCACGACAAACCTATCATTGTTTTGGGTGTAATCGCGGTGGTGATCTAATCTCTTTTGTTGAAGAAATAGAAGGTCTCGATTTTTCGGGCGCACTCAAAGTACTCGCCGATCGAGCAGGTATTGAACTCACGCGTGAAAAAGCAGGAAGCAAAGAGACTCGCGACGAACGCGAAGCGCTTCATCGCGCACTGGACCTTGCAACAAAGTTCTACGAAGCAGTGTTACCAAAGTTTCCCGATGCGGTTACGTATCTTCATGACCGTGGACTCACCGACGAGACCATAAAAAACTTTCGTGTTGGGTTTGCACCAGATGAATGGCGTTCCTTGGGAGATTTCCTTGCCAAGAAAGGAATATCAGAAGAGGTAATGGAGCAGGCAGGGCTCATTGTGCGTTCACCGAAAGGATTCTATGATCGTTTTCGTGGGCGGGTGATGTTTCCTATTGCAGATAGTTCAGGGCGTATCATCGCATTCTCAGGGCGTATTCTTAAAGAAGGGGAGGGTAAAACGCTGGGTGCTTCGGCAAGCGCAAAATATGTGAATAGCCCGGAGACAGAAGTTTTTCACAAGTCACGTGCACTCTTTGGTTTTTATCAAGCCAAGGATGCAATGCGTCGCGCGGACGCCTGTGTACTTGTTGAAGGACAGATGGATCTTATCTTGTCACACCAGGCAGGAGTGACGAACGCAGTTGCTTCGTCGGGAACAGCTTTGACCGCAGAGCATCTTACGCTCATTAAACGTTTTACGAACAATATCGTACTTGCGTTTGATGCGGATGATGCAGGACTTTCGGCGGCACATCGCGCCATAGGCCTAGCGCTCTCTCAGGACATGACCGTGCGCATTGCCAAGCTCCCTCGAGGGCTGGATCCCGCCGATATGGCACTCAAGGATCCTGCTGCATGGCAGACTGCTGTTCGCGAAGCAAAGCAGGTGATCGATTTCTACCTCGAGCTTCTCCCTGAGTTGTATACAGACAAAGATACGCTTCGTGCAAAGGTCTCAGAGGTCGTGGTACCCTTTATTGCAGAGCAAAAAAGTGCCATCGATAAAGGATATTATGTGGGGCAAGTTGCAAAACTTCTTCACATAAAAGAAGATCCGGTATGGGAAGAAGTGAAAAAGCGCGGCACACTCGCAGGAATAGAACGCAGCGCAGAAAAACTTCTCGC
>MHUY01000014.1:10223-11167 GCA_001825115.1 Candidatus Yonathbacteria bacterium RIFOXYC2_FULL_47_9
CCGCCACCTCGAGATGAGCTTATCTTTGAGGCTGAAGCACGATTTCACGGAAATGAACGTGTGGAAGATGAACTTAAAGATATGTTGAGAGGTCTTGAAGAAGAGATCGTACGCGATAAGTTCGCTCAGAAAATGGCCGAACTTAAAGAGTCGGAAACAAAAGGAAGTATTGAGGAAGCACAAAAGCTCCTCGCCGAGTGTCAGATAATCTCAAAAGAACTTCAGGCACTAATAGCCCAAAAATTATAATCATCGTATGACCACAAAAAAAACCACGCCCAAGAAAAAAGTAGTGACTGCAAAAACCGCTAAAAAAGTGGTGGCAAAATCAGCGCCTAAAAAGGTGGTGAAAAAAGCTGCTCCTAAAAAAGCACTCGCAAAAAAAGCGGCTCCTAAAAAAGCCCCTGCAAAAAAGGTGGCACCTGCAAAAAAGGCTCCGGCTAAAAAAGCGGCTCCTGCAAAGAAACCAGTACGTAATGCAAAGGTTGCAGAACAGTGGGGAGAAAAGGCTACGCGCCTCATTACCAAAGGACGCGGACGCGGTTTTATTACCTACAATGAGATTCTCAAGGAGTTTCCTTTAATCGAGCAGGATGTACTTTTCCTTGATGAGCTCTATGAAAAACTTGGAGAAGCGGGAGTAGATATTCTTGAAAGTGGCGGTCTTCTCGAGATTGAACCTGAAGAAGTTTTGGGGCATAAGAAATATATGTACAAGGGTGGGGACTCGTCATATGACTCCATTCAGATGTACTTAAAAGAGATTGGTCAGTACCCCCTTCTCTCGGCAGCAGATGAGCGTGACCTTGCTAAGCGTATTCAGTTAGGAGAGGAGGAGGCAAAGAATTTCCTTGCCCGCGCCAACCTTCGTCTTGTGGTTTCTATTGCAAAAAAGTATGTGGGCCGCAGCGCCGACCTCACTCTTCTCGACCTTATTCAAGAGG
>MHUY01000014.1:11229-20439 GCA_001825115.1 Candidatus Yonathbacteria bacterium RIFOXYC2_FULL_47_9
AGTCGCGCACGATTCGTATTCCCGTTCATATGGTAGAAACGATTTCGAAATACAAACAAGTAGTTCGCCGTCTTTCTCAGGATCTCGGTCGTGAACCGCTTCCTGGTGAAGTGGCAACAGAGATGGGCCTCGAGATTGAAAAGATCTACAACATTAAAAATATCGACCAAGATACCGTGTCGCTTGAAAAGCCAATTGGTGATGATGATGAAAAGTCCACGCTCGGCGAGTTTATCGCAGATGACAAGATTCTCTCTCCTGCACAGGAGTCTGCTCAGCGTATTCTCTCTGACCAAGTTAAAGAGATCATGGCAGATCTTTCTGAAAAAGAACGATCGATCCTTGAGATGCGTCACGGCCTCGTAGACGGTATCGTTCATACGCTTGAGGAAGTAGGAAAGGAGTTTGGTGTCACCCGTGAACGTATCCGTCAGATTGAAGCAAAAGCAATCGAAAAGATTCGTGCTCACGACAAGGTGGACAAGCTGCGGAATTACTAGTTGTAACGGTAAGGCTTTCCTCAGTATAACTTTTTAATGAAAAAATGCGCGAACTGAATGTTCGCGCATTTTTGCCACTATTGGCTAATCTTGTGTTTTAACGCTTAGGAAGACTGTTGAGGGCGATAGCGTGCAGTTGCCCCAAGTCGCCGAATGTAGCTAATCCAACCCCGATCCCATAAGTGTAGCTAAGCATTCCCGCCCCCAAAAGTCCTACATAGAAAAAGAAATTTAACATTGTCCGCATATTCGTTTCTCCTTTGTGTGATACGACGTGTGAATCTGAGAGTATCATAGCAATTTTTTCCATTCTTGTCAAGACCTTAAAATTATGCTAGAGTGTTGCCTATGACGCAAGTCGAAAAGACGACTATTAATAAGGGCATTTCGGAAGAACTCGTACGGCATATTTCGAAAACCAAAGGGGAGCCGGCGTGGATGCTTGAAAAGCGCCTCGCAGCTTTTGCGTTGTACGAAAAAGCGCCGATGCCGAAATACGGCCCTGACCTTTCAGGTCTTGATCTCGAAAATATGATTTACTATGTCGATCCTGACACGCCCGAAACGGATAAGTGGGCAGACTTGCCCGCGGAAATCACAGAAACGTTTGAGAAGCTCGGTATTCCCAAAGCGGAGCGTGAGTACCTTGGTGGCGTGGGCGCACAGTATGACTCAGGGATGGTGTACCATCGTCTAAAGCAGTCTCTTGCTGACAAAGGAGTTATTTTTGAAAACATGGATGTCGCCCTTCAAAAATATCCTGAGCTTGTGCAGAAATATTTCATGACCGACTGTGTACCCATTACGGATCATAAATTTGTGATGCTTCACGCAGCAGTATGGAGTGGCGGTACATTCATCTACGTTCCAAAGGGTGTCAAAGTAGATATGCCGCTTCAGGCGTACTTTCGCATGAACCGTGAACGCAGTGCGCAGTTCGAGCACACGCTCATTATTGCGGATGAGGGTTCACAGATCGAATACATCGAAGGATGTTCTGCGCCGAAATATAATTTTTCATCACTGCACGCGGGATGTGTGGAGATCTTTGTGCACCAGGACGCAAAAGCAAAATATGTGAGTATCGAAAACTGGTCACTCAATACCTACAACCTGAACACCAAGCGTGCGATCGTCTACGCAAATGCCGAAATGAAATGGGTGAACGGCAATATGGGTTCGGGGGTTACGATGCTCTATCCCTCGTCAGTACTCGTAGGTGAGGGTGCGCGCGCGGACAACCTCGGTCTCGTGATCGCGGGTAAAGGTCAGATTCAGGATACGGGCGCAAAGTCTATTCACCTCGCGCCCCACACCACCTCAACTATTTATTCAAAATCGATTTCTAAAGATGGCGGCGTGGCAAACTATCGCGGGCTCATCAAGGTTTCAAAGCGTGCTCGTGGATCACGCGCATCACTCGTATGCGACTCACTCCTTCTCGACAGCGGTTCACAGGCGAATGCTTTTCCTGCAGTAGAAAATGCGAACGATGATGTCGAGATCTCTCACGAAGCGCGCATTGGGCGTATTGGCGATGATGAGATCTTCTACTTGAAGACTCGTGGTTTTTCTGAGAGTGAAGCGATCCGCCTTGCGGTGAATGGTTTTGCGCAGCCTATCATCAAAGAGCTTCCTCTTGAATACGCGGTCGAGCTTAACAAACTCATTGCACTTGAAATGGGTGAATAGAGTATTTATGAAAGTGAATCCAGAATCAATTAAAAAAGATTTCCCTATTTTCCTTAAAGGTCAGCCTTTTGCCTATCTAGACACGGCGGCAACCTCACAGACACCCCAGGTGGTGCTGGATGTTATGGATGCATACTACACGAAATTTCGCGCCAATATTCACCGTGGGCTGTATGAAGTGGGGGAGGATGCAAGCAAGGCTTACGATGACGCTCGGGTAAAAGTAGCGCGTTTTATTGGCGCAGAGTCACATGAAGTTATTTTTACTGCCGGGGCAACCGCATCATCCAACATGCTCGTATCAATGCTTGAGTATTCAGGAATAGTAAAAGAAGGTGATGAGGTTGTAACAACTGCCATGGAGCATCATGCAAGTTTGATCCCGCTTCAAGAACTTGCCAAGAGGAATGATCTTGATTTGAAACATATTCCGCTCGCGGAAGATTCGGTCGCACTTGATTATTCGGTGGTAGAAAAATTCATCACGGACAAAACAAAGATTGTGAGCATTATGCTTGCATCCAATGTGACGGGAGTCATCAATGAGGTGGCACGTATTTCTGAGGCTGCACACAAGGTGGGTGCGTTGGTCATCTGCGATGTAACGGCGGCGGTTGGTCATATGTCGGTTGATGTGAAAACCCTCGGCGCAGACTTCGTGTATTTCTCAGGGCACAAGATGTGTGGGCCAACAGGAATTGGGGTGCTTTGGGGTCGTGCAGATGTTTTGAAAAAGCTTCAACCTGGAGTGTATGGTGGCGGTATCGTCGAGGAAGTAACACTTGCCCGCGCGACGTATCGAGGAATTCCCGAGCGTTTTGAGGCGGGGACACCCAACATTGCGGGAGCGATCGGACTTGGCGCTGCAGTAGGTTATCTTGAAGAAGTAGGTGTTGAGAATATTCATGAGCACAGCAAAGCACTTGCCGATATGGCGGCGAAGCTTCTCGAAGAAATTCCTGGAGTGCGCGTGATTGCAGAGCGTGATTCTCTGAAGAATGTAGGCATCGTGTCATTTGTGGTTAAAGGTATTCATCCTCATGATGTAGCGGATATTCTCGGTAAAGAGGGGGTTGCTATTCGTGCAGGACACCACTGTGCGATGCCGCTCGTGACTGACGCACTTGGTGTGCCGGCGGTCGCTCGTGCAAGTTTTTACTTTTACAATACGCCAGAGGATATTGATGCGCTTGTTCGTGGTATCAAAAAGGCGCAAGAAATTTTTAACAATTTTAGCAAATAGCATGGAAGAACTCTACAAAGAAAACTTGCTTGACCACAATGCGCATCCACACAACAAGCGGGTGATTGAGGTCCCGCATGTTGAGGCCGAAGCGCGCAACGCATCATGTGGCGATCGTGGAGTCCTTATGATTGCGTTTAACGAAGGTGAACATGTGATTGACGCAGCGTTTCAGGGCGAAGGGTGCGCGGTATCACAGGCAGGACTCTCGATGCTTACTGATAAGATAAAAGGGATGAACGCAGAAGAGCTCAAGCTCTTGTCCCCGGGTGATATCTATACTATGCTGGGCGTACAGATTAGTCCCGGCCGTGTAAACTGTGCACTCCTGGGCTACGAGGCACTTGAAAAGATCTTGAAAAAACCACTCCGCGAAAAAGAACCAATATGTCTACATTAAAACTCAACAACATTACTATCGAACGCGAAGGCAAGGTCGTCGTAAACGACGCTTCTCTCGAAGTGCGCAAAGGAGAGGTGCATATTATTATGGGGCCCAATGGTGGAGGCAAATCAACGCTTTTGAATGCGCTTATGGGGCATCCTGCGTACACCGTCACGGGTGGTACTATGATGCTCGACAATGAGGATATTATAAACTTGCCTCCCGAGAAAAAGGCAAGCAAGGGAATATTCCTTTCTATGCAGTACCTTCCAGGTATAGCTGGGGTGACGATGCTGTCGTTCCTTCATCGTGCGTACCGCCTGCTCAAGGGGAGCGATATATCGGTACCGGATTTTTATAAATCACTTACAGCAAAAGTGAAAGCGGCCGGCCTCGACGAGGGTCTGGTAAAGCGTTTTGTGAATGTAGACTTTTCAGGTGGTGAAAAAAAACAAGGAGAGATCATCCAGCTTCTGGCGCTTGAGCCAAAGTTTGCGCTCTTGGATGAGATTGACTCAGGGGTGGATATCGATTCATTAAACAAGGTATTTGCAGGGATTGAACAGTTGCGCAAAGAAGGAACAGGGTTTATTATTGTGACGCACTTGGGTACGATTCTTGAAAAAGTAACACCCGATCGCGTGTCGGTGATGAAAGGTGGTACGGTTGTGCGCACGGGAGGTGCAGAACTTGCGCGTGAGATTTTGACTAAGGGATTTGAAAATATATAACCATGAATCCCGTTAGAGATTGAATAGTTTATTTTTTAGTGGTAGGTTTAGTTAATAATGAAATTTATAAGCAGAAATTAAGCGAGATAACTACGGAAGTGTTTCCCAAAAACACTTCCTATCTCTAACGGGATGAAAAACATTACTGAAAAAGACATTATTGAAAAGTTGAAGCTCGTAAAGGATCCAGAGATCGGTATTGATATTTGGACCCTCGGTCTTGTGTACAAGATCACGATCGATGAAGAGGGGGTAGAGGTCTTAATGACACTCACCACGCCGTTCTGTCCGTTTGCCGACGAACTCATTGCTGACGTAGAAAAGAAGGTTGGTGAACTTGGGTACCCAGAAGGTGATGTGCGTGTAGAACTTACCTTTGAGCCAGCATGGGAACCATCCGAAGAGGTGCGTATGATGCTCGGTGTATAAAGCCCGCCCGCTCCAAGTAAACAAAAAAAGCCGCCCTTCTTTAGAAGAGCGGCTTTTTTATAATTTATAGCAAACTACTTTGACTGGAGTGTCTTTTCGATTGAGGCTTTAACAATTTCGTACTGTTGCGCTCCACCAATGGTGCCCGCAACTTTACCGTCGACAAGAACGATTGAATGTGGAGTACCATTCACGCCAGCTTTTGCGCCACTAGCAGCCTGCGCGTCAACAACTGATTTCATTTCACCGCTTGATAGACATTCATTAAATGCAGCCACATCAAGCCCTACTGTTGCCGCAATCTTTGGAAGTTCAGCCACATCAAGTCCATCATTGGCAGGAGTGATTTCCATCATCCTGTTCAAGTATTCCCAAAACTTCGTATTACCCCCGAGCTTGTTTGCACATTCGGTTGCCTCTGATTCCTTCTGAGCTTTAGCGTGGTTGCTGGCGATAGGGAAATGGCGATACACCCACGCAACTTTTCCGCCACTACTGTATTCACTCATAATACGATTCATCGTCTCATGAAACACTTTACAGTAAGGACACTCAGTATCTGAATACTCTACAATAACAATTTTTGCATTAAGGTTACCAACGATATGGTCAGTAGCTGTTACGGGGTCAATATCTATGGCTTTGTTTTGTTCGTCCTGCGAAGCAGTAGCGATACCTTGCTTTCCGTCACCAAAATAAACAGCAGCGGCGATTGCAAGGCCCGCGACAATAATGGCAAACGGCAAAGCCCAGGTATTTGCAGGGGTCTGCGTTGTTGGTATGTTGTTTTCTCCTTCCATAAAATTATATTTAATTACCGATTAAGATGGGCTCATTGTACCATAGCTCATTTCCGCAAGCGAGCTTTGTATTTACGGCATAACTGTGCTTGAATATAAGGAATGGAAGTAAAAAGCGCCGAATTCGTCACGGGTATCATTGGTACTGACCCAATCTTGGGTGATCCGCGCCCGCAGGTGGCTTTTGTCGGGCGTTCAAATGTCGGAAAATCAAGTGTCATCAACTCCCTCGTTTTACGAAAAAGCCTCGTAAAATCAAGTTCGATGCCCGGCAAAACACGTGAGATCAACTTCTTTGTCATCAATGGCGACCGTTTTTTTGTGGATCTTCCCGGTTATGGCTTTGCCCGCATGGGTGCCAAAGGGGCAGAAAAAATCCGAAAACTCATCTTATGGTATATCGGCAGCGGGGAAGCCCGACCAAAACTTGTCGTGCTCATTGTTGATGCGGGGGTAACTCCTATGCCTCAAGATAAAGAGATGGCAGACATTCTTCGTGCTGAAAATTGCCCATTCGTCATACTTGCCAACAAGATAGATCGTCTGAATCAAACAGAGCGCTCGCATAATCTCAGGGCTATCGAAGCAGCGCTGGGAGCTGCTGTCGTGCCATATTCGGCGCGCACAAAATGGGGCCGCGAAAAACTCCTCGAGGTAATAGAAGGCGCCTGCAAATAGTCTTGACGAGTGTGCTACACTTATTAGACATGGAACCAATAAAACGTTTTTTCATTATTCTCAGTGTCCTTGTTTTTGGCGCTGCTTTGTTTTTGTTGAATCGGACTTCTCAAGAATTTGTTCCTCAAGACAAGTTAAATGTCGCAGCAAGTTTTTACCCACTCGCGCACATTGTGGCAGAGGTAGGAGGTCAGCATGTCTCAGTAAAGAACATATTACCCCCTGGCGCTGAGCCGCACGACTTTGAGCCTTCACCACAGCAGTTTGTCGATCTTGGGAAAAGCGACCTTTTTATTTTTAACGGAGGTCATTTTGAGCCCTGGATTAGTACATGGGAAAAGGGGGTGTCAACAAAGTCCGGACGAGTCCTTAATATGGTCGATGAACTTGCGCGTCGACAGAATGGTCTCATTGAAAGGGGTGGCGAAGTCGACCCTCATGTTTGGCTTGATCCAGTCATGTTCAGGCAAGAGGTCGAAATAATCCGTGATGTGTTGATTGAAATAGATCCTAAAAATACTCCTGCATACCAGGCAAATGCAAATCAATTTATTGACTCAATAAATGAGCTTGACCAGCGTTTTCGTGAGGGTCTTCGTGAGTGTGTAAAACATGAAGCGATTGTTTCTCATGATGCATTTGGGTATCTTGCGCGACGGTACGACTTCTCGATTATCCCGATTGCCGGTATTTCCCCTGACGAAGAGCCGTCACCTAGGGATATTGCACGGATAGCTGATATTGCACGCGAAAAAGGGCTCGAATATATTTTCTTTGAGACGACAGTAAATCCTCGGCTCTCAGAAACGATTGCGCGTGAGGTCGGCGCCACGACGCTTGTCTTGAACCCCCTTGAAAGTCTGACTGCAGATGAGGTACAATCAGGAGAGCATTACCATGTCATTATGGAAAAGAATTTGAATAATCTACGCAAAGCACTCGTATGTCAATAGAAGAAACATATATCGAACTTGAAAATGTTAATTTTTCGTACGGGGCGGCACCTGTTTTGAACAACCTTTCGTTTAGGGTTAAAAAAGGTGAATACTTGGGTATTATCGGACCCAACGGGGGAGGAAAAACCACACTCATCAAGATTATCTTAGGACTCCTGCATCCTACAAGCGGAGTAGTAAAGTTGTTTAACACCGATATTCACGATTTTGATGAAAAATATCGCATCGGGTATGTACCTCAGCGCGCAACCCAGGATATTAAAGAATTTCCTGCAACCGTGTTTGAGGTCGTGCGAAGCGGACGTATTCCGCGTTTAGGTTTTTTTAGTCGATACAGTAAAAAAGATCTCGAGGCAGTCGAGCGCGCGATGGAAATTGCAGGGGTTTCTTGGTTTCGTAATATGTTGGTAGGTAACTTGTCAGGTGGCGAGCGTCAACGAGTATTTATTGCCCGTGCTCTCGCAAGTGAACCGGATGTGCTTGTTTTGGACGAGCCGACAGTAGGAGTAGATATTGGAACGCAAAAAACATTCTATGAATTTCTAGCATCACTCAATCGCGACCACAAGCTTACCATCATTTTTATTTCTCATGATATCGATGTCGTTTCAAAGGAGGCGACGACCGTGCTCTGCCTTAATCACAATATGGTATGCCACGGACTCCCTCAAAATCTTTTGAATGAACATATCTTGAAACAGCTTTACGAAGAAGGTGGCACCAAAAAGGCTCCACACGAACATTATGCTTGAAATATTTCAATACGATTTTATGATACGGTCATTTGAGGCGGGTATCGCTATTGGTATCGTGGCGCCTCTTATCGGTATGTTCCTTGTGGTGAGGCGGTATTCACTTATGGCGGATACGCTCGCGCATATTTCATTTGCCGGTGTGGCGATAGGGCTCCTTTTGGGAATCAATCCTATTTTTGCAGCAATCGCACTATCTGTAGGTGCTTCATTTGGTATTGAAGGGTTGCGAAACTCTCGTCGTATTCATGGTGAGTCAGTGCTCGCACTTTTCCTTTCAGGCTCGCTTGCGGTCGCAGTCATCATCCTCTCTCTCGCAAAAGGTTTCAATGCTAGCCTCTTTAGCTATCTTTTTGGCAGTATTTCAACCGTATCACCTACAGATCTTTGGGTAACGATTGCGCTCGCGGTAACGGTTATTCTCGCGGTCGCCCTTCTTTATAAAGAGCTTTTCTTTGCTTCGTTTGACGCCGAGCTTGCAGAGGCGGGAGGGCTCCCCGTTAAAGCACTTAATCTCGCGATCGTCATTCTTGCAGCGGTCGCGGTCGCGCTCTCTATCCGCATTGTCGGTGTACTCCTTATTGGTGCCCTGATGGTCATTCCGGTCATTTCGGCGATGCAGTATGGCAAAGGGTTTCGCACCACACTTCTTCTTTCGGTTGCGTTTTCTCTCGTCTCGGTCATTGTGGGGCTCTTTGCCTCGTATTACTTCAACCTCGCTTCAGGCGGAGCTATTGTCGTTGCAGCACTCTTAATATTCCTAGGGAGTATCGCTTTGGTAAAGCGTGCTTAGCGTTGTATAAGCGTGCGAGCATGATATAATTCGCCCTAGAAGCTTTCAATATTAAAAGTTAGCTTCATTTACTGTATGCTCGAAATATTTTATTTTACAAAGTTTATTATTTTTCAGACGTTCGGTTTTTTTATCGCCCTTGTCGCAGGAGGACTTTTTATATTCCTTGTTTTGCGTAAGATTCACTCGCTTAAAAATGCAATCCTCCTTTCTGTTATATTTGTAGGCATGATGGTCTTTGTGTTCGTTCC
>MHUY01000014.1:20447-23560 GCA_001825115.1 Candidatus Yonathbacteria bacterium RIFOXYC2_FULL_47_9
CCGTTTGGTATGACCACTTACGGCCCGGGTATTAATCCGTCGTTGCCACTCAATAACATTATGGATTTCTTTAGTAAGCTCAAAACAATCGAGCGGTCTTCAGATATCGCTCGCGATCCCAATGACGTACCACCGCCTATTACGCGCACTGAGCCCGCTCATGTAAAAGTTGATTTGGTGGCCAAGGATATAATTGCTGAGATGGCACCTGGTGTTTTCATTGATTACTGGACATTCAATGGCACCGTCCCTGGACCACTCCTTCGTGTGCGTGAGGGTGACACTATTGACCTCAGTATTACCAACGACCTCACGAGTGTTGCGGCACATAATATCGATTTTCATGCCGTTACAGGTCCTGGAGGTGGCGCGACGGTAACCAATGTTGCTCAAGGAGAAACCAAACATGCAAGTTTCAAGATGCTCAACCCTGGCCTCTTTATCTATCACTGCGCGCACCCCAATGTGGCGAACCATATGGCGCACGGTATGTACGGCTTGATTCTTGTTGAGCCTAAAGAAGGGCTTCCTAAGGTGGACAAGGAATTTTATGTTGTCCAAGGGGAATTCTATCCGAGCGGCACCATGGGCACCAAGGGCCTCCAGATTATGGATGCACAAAAACTCATTGATGGGCATCCTGAATATGTCGTCTTTAATGGTCGCGTAAAAGGAACAGCGGGTAATATGCATGCAAAGGTTGGCGATACCGCCCGTATCTACTTTGGTAACGGTGGGGTCAATATGATCTCTTCGTTCCATGTCATTGGAGAGATTTTTGACACGGTATATCCCGAGGCCGCAATGGGTAAAGGTTCAGCAATCTTCAAGAATGTTCAAACGACGCTCGTTCCAGCCGGCGGTGCTACAATCACCGAAATGAAATTCGAAGTTCCTGGCAATTATATTCTTGTTGACCATGCACTTGCACGTCTTGACCGTGGCGCATGGGGCACGATTACGGTTGAGGGACCAGAAAACAAAGAGGTCTATGATGGGGTGTTGCCGACACCAGAAGATTCAGCAAAGATGGGGCATTAAAAACTTGTATATGAATGAAACAAAAACAAAAGAAGATCTCTTGAATCAACATTTTTGGAACATTGCGTTCCTTGCTATCTCAGCTTTAGTATTTACGGTGGGTATGAGGTTCTTTGGTCCCGAAGCGGCAGGTGCACTTGCAGGAGTGACCCCGTTTCAGTTCATTGTGCTTTCTTTGGCTGCATTTCGTATGACACGCCTTTTGGTTGCGGACTATATCATGTTATGGCTTCGTGATATGTGCGTCAATGTAAAAGAAGAGACGAGTCCTGAGACAGGGCTGCTCTGTGTAGTGCGAGAGAAGCCCCTCAAAGGCGCTCGGCTCCTTTTTGCTAATCTGTTGGGGTGCCCATGGTGTGTCGGTGTTTGGATGGCGTTTCTTGTAATCGTTATGTATATTGGCGTTGTTCTCGATGTATTCCCTATGGGTCGCGTGATTATCTACATCTTTGCGATTGCGGGAGCAGCCTCCCTTATTCAGACTATCGTTTCGGGTCTTATGGCACAGCGTGCCACTGATGGCGTGCATCTTGAGTCTCAAAATAAAGCGCCGTGGAACGGGCAAGACCGCAGAGAAAGCCCTAATGTGTGTACTGATTGTGGATTAAAATAAATTGTTAACAACAAAAAACACCGAGTATGTACTCGGTGTTTTTTGTTGTTGCGTGTAGGTTATTTAGGGAGAGTATTAATAGACTTTGTCGATGTGATCTTTTACATACGCGAGGTCGCCACCAAAGACTTTCTTGCCAGGGTTAAGGATATGCTGTGGATCAAAGATATTCTTGGTTTCCTCAAAGAGGCGATAGACGGTGTCGCCGTACATTTGCCTGAGGAACGGCGTGCGGATGATTCCATCGTTATGTTCAGCAGACATTGAGCCACCAAATTCAAAGACAAGGCTAAAGACCTTCTGCCCAAGTTCTATTACAATATCTCGGTCGCGCGCATTATGGAGGTTCATGAGAGGGAAGATATGGAAGTTGCCATCCCCGATGTGGCCCTGAATGGTGTAGGTGAGTTTGTATTCAGCCATTACTTTGTCGAGCTTAGGCATGAATTCAGGAAGCTTCTCTGGGGCAACAATGATGTCGTCAATAAAGGGCGCTGTTTTGTTTTTACCACTATGCTTGCGTAAGATGTTGAAGCTCTCGTGTCTCATTGTCCAGAAACGCTCTGCTTCTTTTTGAGTCTGCATAATCTCCATTTGTAGGTCGAATTGTTTCAAGTCATCGAAAGCAGCCTGTGCTTTTTGGGTAGCTTCTTCCTCGGTGTCACCAGTGAATTCAGCGAGGAGTACAAGCCTTGGGAATCCACCCTTGAGTACCATAATTACCTCAGGGATAAATGAGAGGCCAAGTTTAATAAGACCTGTTTTCATAACTCTTACAAAGTCAGGCAAAAAACGCATAATAAATTTAATCACGCGGTCATCGTAGGTTTCAAAAGTTTCTGGTTTATGAGCGAGAACTTTCCCAATAAGAGTCGAAAGGATCTTGAGGTCTTTCAAGAAAATAACGACAAGTTTGCGATGCTCTTTTGGTTTTGTGAGTGCAAATTCTATTTCCGTAAAAACTCCCAGCGTCCCCTCAGACCCAACAAAGAGTTTTGTAAGATCAAATGTTTCTCTGTCCCATACGCTCCAAAGCGCATAGCCTGTGGAGTCCTTTGAAACATTTGGTTTAGCTTTTTTTATTAAATCATAATTCTTCTCGAGAAGCTCGTGCATACCACGATATATTTCCCCCTCAAGACCAGAAAGTTTCTTCTTCTCTTCGAGTTCATTTGGGGTGAGGGGGCCGAACTCATATTCGTTGCCATCCGAAAGTACTACCTTGAGACGCTTGACCCAGTCTCGGGTGCTTCCATAAGTAAGGGTCATTTCGCCTGATGCGTTAGTGCCGGTCATTCCACCAACTGCACAAAGCATGCGCGAGGCAGGGAAGGATGGCATGATCACGCCTATTTCTTTTGTCACTTTGTCCATATCGCGATAAAAAACTCCTGGCTCGACTATCGCGCGCTCGGCAGTGACGCTTTTGATGTGGTTGAGGTTAGTCACATCGAGCACC
>MHUY01000014.1:23613-26521 GCA_001825115.1 Candidatus Yonathbacteria bacterium RIFOXYC2_FULL_47_9
ATTTTTGTGTTCAGAAACAAAACGCACGAGCGTCTTGATATCCTCAACATCTTTTGGGCGCGCAACGAGGCGTGGTTTTAGTTCAAAGATACTCGTGTCGTTTTCGTACGGGACACAGGCAATTTTGTCGTCTATTAAATCTCCCCTGAAGGCCGCACCAATGGATTCTTTGAGGTTGGTCATATATTTTTTTATTTCTCTTATTGTACGTTATTTTGTAGATAGGGGCAAAAAGCTTTTCCTCATAAAGCTTAGAAAAGGTAAAGAAAAAAGCCGCACGGGTGTGCGGCTTGGATATAAAAGGATACTTTTGTTGTTATGCGGAGAGTGTTGCCGTACGCCTCGGTGAGTCAAGCGGGTGCTCAAGATACAGATAGCACGGTCTTTCTTCTGGCGTGGCCGGTGCTTCAGTTTGTTTCAAACGAAGAACAGAACACGACGGCGCGATGTCATCGGCGAGAGGGTCGAGAACCTCTTTTTTCATGAGCGGGATTGCATGCACAGAGAATTTTTCAATAATTTGTGCAACAATATCTCGGCTCGGTTTGTACGCCAATGCTTTTTTTTGAGCATCGTGAATCATCGCTTTCTGGTATGCATCACCGTTCCTGTACGCGTTGGTCTTGAGGAAGTCTTCAAGCCAACATTCGGTTTTGGTGGCGATGATGCAGTCCTGCACCAAGCTGTCAGTGATTTTCCATATCCCGCTGAGCATTTTGAATGCTCGAAGATACACAAGCGGGTCGGCCGAATCAATGGCTTGAAATATCAGTTTTGTTTGATTGGGGCATTGAACGCCAATACCACGATCACGAGTTCCGTCCTTCCGTTCAATAACCCCAATGAAGGGGATTACGAATCGCCTTTTCCCGTAAACGGAAACCTTACCCAAGGACCGTGTTCCATCGAGTACGATGTGAAGTTTGCTCATTTTTTCTCCTTATAAAAGAACAGAAAATCAAAAAGCCCTCGAAAGGCTTTTTGTAGTTTTTCCCAAAGATGAAACCTAAGGGAACTATGTAAATTATAGCATATTATCAATAAAAATGCAACCTACAGGAGAGGAAAGACTACTCTGTACCAATAATGATAGTGGCATCAAAAGGGGCACTCTCGGTGGTAGTGGCTGCGATGGCACCTGGGTAGGATTTGATAACCTCTTCAAGGAGGAGAGCTGCATAATCATACTTGCTTTCTTTGACGAGGATCGTCGTTTTTATATAGGGCGTGTTTTCATTTCTCGTGGTGGGAGCAGAAAATCCAGCTTCTTTAAGAGATTTTGCAAGTATTCCTGCAACACCTTTTTTAGTAGTGCTGTTGCGCACTTCGATGGTGAGTGTCTGTTTGTTGAGGGTAGCTGTTGTTTCCGATGTCTCGGTTGGCAGTGTAGGGATTTCAGGTGCTTCGCGAGAAGGTGTTATGGCTACAGGAACCTCGGTGTTCCCTGGTGTGGTATTTGTCGTGATACCTAGTTTTTTTGCGACAAGCATATAGTGCGGCAAGTCGAGGACCTGTATACTCTCTGCCCCTTCATATGAAAAGACTTTGTTGATATTCTGAGAAATAAAGCGTGTTGATATAAAAAACAATACCCCCACGATGATCATAAAAAATACGAGGATCCCGGAATAAACAAGATCCTTTGGACGTACTTTTTTTAAAGATTCAATGATTTTTAGGTCCTTGATAGTCATAGTATTGTATGGTTATTGTGTTGCATTTGTTTGGATACTAGCACGAAACGACATTGTCCCTGCGTTGCGCCATCCGGGTTTGCCTGAAGATGAAATACTCAAGCTTTCTATTTTTGTAAAATAAGGAAGTCGTTCAAAATCCTTAAGATAGTTTGAAAATGCTACTAGGTTGCCCGAGAGGCTGTTTGAATAAGTGACCGTCGCGAGGGGGAACGGCGCAGAGATAGGGGATGGTGCTGGGGTGTCAAAATGAAACGCCTGGGTGATACCGTTTTTAAGAACAAGGCTTTCGAGAACAGCAACAAAGCCAAGAATGTTATTTGAAGAAATAAACGCTTGTTCAATGAGCAGATCGTTGGTACCAACGAGTTCGGTGTCGCGCTTCACAGCAGCAAAGAGTTCCGTGCGTTCTTCAAGGGCGCTTGCAAGCTGGCGGTTTTTGAGTACATCGTCAGAAAGTCGGGTAATTTCCTGCGAAAGAAGTACGGCGACAAGTACCGAAGCCCCTATAGCAAGGATGGCAATGATTGCATGGCGTCCGACGAGCATTAAAAGATTTTTGGTGGTAAACATATTAGTTGATGCTATTTATAGAGTGCCACATTCGGGTCGGCAAGACGGAATGATGCAGTAAACGGTATATCTTCTTTTTGAGCAAGGTTGGTGATGGGGATTTCAATCCCCGTAAGTATTGTAGATTCCTGAAGTGTTTTTTTGAATTGATTTAATGTTGCGCGGTCTTTCGCGGTGCCTGCAATCGACATGTTTTCGGTGATAGCAGGAGCAGAAAAGGTGGAGAGGTTTATTCCGTCAATGATGCGTGCGTTAACTTCGTCAACTACAATGCTCCATACCGGTGTTTGTGCAAGAATCGTTTGCCCTGCGAGGGTCAAGGCGTTCACCTTGCTTACCCATGCCTCTTTGGCGAGGATTTCGGGTGAAGCTGACGACACTGAAAGTGTCGCAATAGTTTTGTTGGCGTTTTGCGAAAGTGAGAGCACAAAGAGATATGCCGCGAGGAAGGCGACCATGAAAAAGATAGATACCCCGACGGTCATATTGCGAATGAGGGCGATGAAAGCGGTCGCTTTTTGGTAAGCGTAAGCCTCTTCGGTACCGATGGGGAGGAGGCTAACAAGGTTGTCAGCACCTTCAGGGATCTGTCCGCGTATGGCCGCACCAAGAGCAATAAGCCACTTCGACCGAGGTTCGGA
>MHUY01000014.1:26579-30793 GCA_001825115.1 Candidatus Yonathbacteria bacterium RIFOXYC2_FULL_47_9
CTTTCATCCAGAAAGCGTGCGGGAAGTGTTCGTGAAAAACGAAGGGTGCCATTCTTGAGGGCGAATACAGTTGCTCCGTCGGGAGTTTTCTTAGTAAAGAGCGTAGTGTGTTCAGGCTCAAGCTTGACTGCTCGTGCGATGCTCGCGAGGTGGGACTCGAGAGCAAGAGTTTTGATTCCTGCAGTTTCAAGTGCCTCAACATACCCTTGTGCAACGACGCGCGGAATGGTGGCAAGGAGAATTTCGTTCACAAGAGGGGTTCCTGCTAGGCGCTCCCAGTCGAGGTATGCAGCCTCGGTTTTAACAGGGAGCTGAAAACCAATAGCGAGACGCATTGCTTCCGAGAGACGGTCACCTTCAACAGTCTTGGGGAATGAAAAGATGCGAGAATAAATTTTATCATCAGGGATAGAAACGATAGCATAGTCGGTACTGAGTCTTGCTTTGTCCCAGATGCTTTTTAATGTCTTACCAAGGAGTGTGCGGTCAGTGACAACTCCTTCAACGATGATGTTTGCAGCAATAGGTTCCTCGACAAGAACGAGCTCCTCGGTAGTTTTATGAGAGACTTCGTCTTTACTGGTGCGCATAAAAGCAATACGCACAACTGAGTCACTGATCTCGATGCCTGCAACGCGTTTTTCTTTCGTAAGGAGATTTAAAATGTTCATATCAACTTTTTATCAACACCTATAGTATACCAAGATATTTCTTTGCGTGCTACAATAATTATTAACAGTCTCTTATCGTATGCAGATTAAAACAAAAGTTACGTTATTTTTTGGAGGGTTAATGATTTTTTTGGCGATACTGATGGTCGCGTACCTTCAGTTTTTTGTGCGAGGAAGTTTTCGCCAGGAGGTAATGAGTAATTTGCATGTCGCTAAAGAAAAAAATGTGGGCATATACGCTGCCTTTGTCGACGGGCTCAAGATTCATACGCTCAACTGGAGTTCAGACGATCAACTCAAAAAACTTTCTCAAACGATTGTTGACCCTGCTGGTTCTTCTGTGTCGCGTCAAAAAGCAGTAAATGATTTCAGGTCCTATCTTCGTGAGAAAAAAATGAAGTACAACCCCGAGGTGATTATCGTAGATCTCCTCGACCAAAACGGCATAGTGGTCGCTTCGACCGAGCTTAATCGTATTGGTACCGACGAACACCAAGAAGAGGTTGAGCACCAAGCTCATTATTTCTCAAAAGCTATTACGGCGGGTTTGGGCGAGGTATTTGTGCGGGCTGCTATTTTTGAAGAGGACGAGGGTCCTGATCCAATGTTTCACGTAGCAACAAGAATGTTCCGAACAGACCTTGATGAAAACGGAGGTTCGGTGCCTGTTCAAGCTGTATTGCTCGTACATGTCGTATCTTTGGAAAAAGTCTCTGGATTTTTGTCTGAGCATCATCATGAGGTAACTGAAACTGACGAAAGTGAAGAGTATGCAAATATTCGCAACTTCGAAACGATGGAGACCTATCTGGTAAACAAGGATGGTTTTGTGGTAACCCCTACGCGTTTTATTACCGATATGCGTGCCAAGAAACGTATTGCGACAGAACCTGTTGGAGAGTGTTTGATGAACAATAAAGAAGTCGCTAAAGAATATTTGGATTACCGTGGTGTGCCGGTCATTGGTGTGTCGGCGTGCGTAGCGAGTGATGGACTAGTGATTATAAATGAGATGGAAACGACCGAGGCGTATGCGATTCTCGACGAACTGATCCTTAATACGGTAAAGGCGGGAGGAGGAGCGTTTCTTGTCGTGGTCCTTGTTGTGTTTTTAGCAGTTCGCCGTATGATGCGCGACCTTTACGCGGTTACTTATGCTGCGCGGTGGGTTACTCTCGGTAATTACTTGGATCGTGTTATGGTGACATCTAAAGACGAAATAGGTCATCTTGCTAGCACCTTTAATATGATGCTCGACAAGATCGAGTCATCACAAAAAGAGGTCAAACGTTCAGAGGAGCATTTGCGTAGCGATGCAACAGAACTCGAGAAGACCCTCAAGGAGCGCGAAGAGGAAAAGACTTTTCTTGAGCAATCGAAACGTGCAATCCAAAACCTCCTTGAGGATGCCGAGGAGACAAAGGTTGATCTTGCTAAAGAAAGTACGCGCCTCCAGACGATTATTAGCTCGATTGGCGATGGACTCATTCTTATTGACGGGAAATACAGGATTGAGCTCGTTAACCCAAAGGCCGCAGAACTTTTAGCGACAGAGGGTATTGACCTTATGGGTGCAGACCTGCGCGCGGTAATGAAGGTTTTGAAAAATAAAAAGGGCGAGCTACCTCTTGCTGAGTGGCCGACTGAAGAAATGTTTATGACCAAGCAGATTGTGGTCACCGACCTTGATGACGAGTTGTCGATTACGACAGAAAAACGCACAGAAGGACTTCCTGTAGCGTTCTCTATTGCTCCACTCGAAGGAGACAGGGGTATAGGTGCCGTTATTATTATTCGTGATGTGACCGAGGACCGTGCACTCGATGATGCAAAATCAGGCTTTATTTCAGTTGCTTCGCATCAGCTCCGTACACCGCTTACCACGATTCGTTGGTATTCAGAAATGCTCCTTTCTGAGGATGTAGGGACCGTCTCTGGTCCGCAACGTGATTTCTTGGAGGAGATTCATGGTGGTGCAGAGCGTCTCTATCAGACAATCGATCTTCTCTTGGGTATCTCGCGTGTCGAAAGTGGCAAGATAAAATCAGAGCCCGTACCAGTTAACCTCGCTCTCTTTAGCGAGGAGATAGCGCACGAGCTTGCGCCGCAGGTACAAGAAAAGAAACTTTCACTTCAGATATTGCCACCTGAAAGTCAGGTCGTTGTAATGCTTGATATGCTCACGCTTCGTCAGGTAATACTTAATCTTTTTTCAAATGCTATTCGCTACACCAGCGAGAATGGTGTCATTGAGGCACGCTGGTTTGTGAGTGAGGACGGTAAAGAGGTTACCTATTCGGTGCACGACAACGGTATCGGTATCCCCGAAGCGCAAAAAAGTCGTATTTTCTCAAAGTTCTTCCGCGCAGAGAACGCCCTCGAAAAAGTTCCTGACGGATCGGGTCTCGGGCTCGCGCTCGTAAAAGAGCTTATTGAAGCGTGGGGTGGCAAAGTGTGGTTCGAGTCAGTCGAAGGGCAGGGGACGACATTCTTGTTTACTATCCCCTTAGAAGGTAGGACCCGTGAGTACTAGGTCCGTATTGTTGTTGGTCACATGTTAGTGTGATAAAATAACACTAACCTTATATAATATGGACAAAAAATCAAAAACAGTTCTTTTGGTAGAGGACGACAAGGCGCTCAATCATGCGGCTACGTTCAAGCTCGAGCAAAAGGGACACAAAGTTATTTCAACGATGCGCGCCGAGGATGCATTTCAGGCGCTCAGGGACAATCCGGATATCGATATCATTTGGCTTGATCTACTCCTTCCGGGAATGAATGGCATCGAGTTCCTGAAAGAGCTTCGCGTTCAGCCGGAATTCAAAGATAAAAAAGTCGTCATCTGCTCGGTGTCGGGTCGTAGCGATGATGCAGGACTTTTAAAAGAGCTCGGCGTCATTGATTATCTGGTAAAAAGTAATTACGACATAGGTGATCTTGTGGACAAGGTAATAAGCTTAGCGTAAAGCATTAGTATTTTATGAATCCCGTTAGAGACCCAAACGCGATGATGCTAGTAATGCGGGAGCGTGCATGGTAAAATACAAGTAATTACATAAATAATTAGGCACGGGAATTTTATTCCCTGTCTCTAACGGGATGAATGAAAACAAAAAGAAAGTAATGGTAGTAGAGGACGATGAGCACATCTCAAAGGTGTACGAAATCAAACTCGCCAAGGAGGGTATTGATGCAAAAGTTGCGCGCGACGGCGACGAGGCGGTGACAATGATTACCGCAGAAAAGCCAAACCTCATCCTTCTCGACCTAATGATTCCCAAAAAGGACGGCTTTGGCGTGCTCGAGGAGATCAAAAAGAACCCTGAGCTTGCCGGAATCCCTGTCATCATACTCTCGAATCTTGGTCAAAAAATGGACCAAGACCGTGCTCTCGCGTTGGGGGCCAACGAGTACTTGGTCAAAGTTGATTATCCTATTCAGGATATTATTGAGAAGGTAAAGGGGTATTTGGCGGATTAAGTTGTCCACACATTCATTGTCTTTTCCTAAAGCCTTTTGGTATAATAAATAAGCATTAGG
>MHUY01000015.1:0-704 GCA_001825115.1 Candidatus Yonathbacteria bacterium RIFOXYC2_FULL_47_9
GAGTGCGACAGAAACTTCTTTGTGGTTCTCCTCGGCTTGTAAGCCCTTTTCCCAGTCAACATAAGCGGAATCTTTTGCAAAGGGGAGTTGAAAGGAGACGGCAAGGTCCATTGCTTCAAGGATCTTCTCGTCGGTAATACTCTTTGGGAAGGTGAAGACTTTGTAGTACACCTGATCTCCGGGGATCGAAACAATGAAGTATTTAAGATCAAATGTTGTTTTTGCAAGAAGTCTTTTGAGTGCTTGTGTGAGGAGTTCGGGATCTTTAACGATACCATTTATGATGATGCCTCTGTCGAGCGCCTCTTCTTCCTTTGCGAGAATGCGAACGCTCTTTGTCTTCGGGTCCTGTTGTAAAAAAACAAGACGAATTGCTTCTTCGCTCACCGCGAGTCCTGCGATCGGCTCTTCACGTGTGAAAAATTGTAATACGTTCATAAGATACTCGTACACAAAGTATACACCATATATATTTAGTCTTAAATAGTATGTATAATAAAAACAGCATCGTGTACGAATTCGATCATCAATAAACATGCATCAATTACCCATCATCGCGCGCAAGGAAGTTGCGGAGAATACACTCGAGGTCACCTTTGATGTGCGTGGTAAAACATGCGTGTTTCGTCCTGGGCAATAGTTGACGGTCATGCTTCCCGAGCTCAAGTTCCCTGACCCAAAAGGGAATAGCCGCGTTTTCTCTA
>MHUY01000015.1:770-916 GCA_001825115.1 Candidatus Yonathbacteria bacterium RIFOXYC2_FULL_47_9
AACAGACACTAAGTGAGCTTCCTATTGGCTCGCTCGTAACAGCAGATTGTTGTTGGGGGAATTTTACCTTACCCGAGGATAGTTCCGCCCCTCTCGTTTTTGTTGCTGGTGGTGTTGGTGTCGCTCCATTCATGTCATCGATCCGG
>MHUY01000015.1:1204-1370 GCA_001825115.1 Candidatus Yonathbacteria bacterium RIFOXYC2_FULL_47_9
GCAGGGTATGTCGATCTGGGTGGAGAGAAGGCTTATGATAGTCGTACTGAATTGGTGGAGCAAAGCCTGCTCGGTATTTCAGATGGAGCACTTAAGGGAATCATTACTGCGCTTAATGACGCTATTCTCATTTCTGTGACGGATGTGAGTGGTACGATCACGTATG
>MHUY01000015.1:1524-2950 GCA_001825115.1 Candidatus Yonathbacteria bacterium RIFOXYC2_FULL_47_9
GAACAGAGCAAAGGATGGGACATTTTATTGGGTTGATGCGACGATCGCACCCATCGTCGATGAGAAGGGAATGGTGAATGGATATCTTGCTGCGCGTATTCCTATCGACAAGAAAAAAGAGCTTGAGGATAGGAATAGGATGTTTTCGAATATCATTCAAGAGACTTCTCAGCCATGGGGAATGTCCGACCTTGAGGGGAAATTCGTCGAAGTGAACCATGCGTTCATTGATTTTCTCGGATACTCATTTGATGAATTAAAACAAAAGAATTATATGGATCTGATTTCTCCTGAGTACCGTGATGCGGTCATGGCGGGTATGGGGCAGATACAGACATCAGGGGAGAGTTTTGTATCAGAAGTGGTGTTCTTGAAGAAAGACGCCACAAAAGCGTATGTCGACCTCATGATCAATTATTATTATCATGACGGCGCCCCAACACATATCTACGCATTCATTACAGACATTACGAAACAGAAGCTTCTTGAAATAGAGTTAACCGAGCATGCAAGTGAGGTTGAGCAGATGAATAGACTGATGGTGGACCGTGAGCTCAAGATGATCGAATTAAAGGAAGAACTCGAAAAGTGTGGAGCGCATCACAAAGCGGCAGAGAAATCAGTATAATATCTACGTAATCTTTAATATGAAACTTTGGGCAAAATTTGCGGCGATCTTTTCCACTCTCGTTATATTGGGTGGAGGGTTTACGGTGGTCTATTTGAGCACCGCTTTTCTTTCCGAGTTTCGTTCGATCCAAGAGACGAACCTTCTTTCGGTCGCAGAGATGAGTAAGGAGGCGTACACCGCATATGGAGAGAGTACTACTGTGCGCTCTATCGACTGGAGTTCTGACGGATACCTGCGTGCAACCGTTGAGGAGATGACCGACCCAGACGTTTCCCCAGAAAAACAGAAAGAACTTTCTCTGATATTGGGAGAATACCTCCGAGTGAATAAAATATCTTATGACCCTCGTGTGCTCATTGTTGATGTTGTCGGCAAAGACGGCATTGTTATTGCCTCTTCTCGGGCGGATCGTATCGGGACGGATGAGGGTGCTGAAGAAAGAGAAAAACAGGCAGCAAGAATCAGCGACGCTCTTTCAGCGAAACTTGGCGAGGCCTACATGTCTACTATGGTCTCTGAGGTCGATGAAGACGAGCTTCATCCGATGACTCATGTGACTGTGCGATTGTTCTCGACACGACAAGATGAGAACGGGCAGCTTATTCCTCTTCCTGCGATCGTTCTCGTGCATTTTATTTCAGATGATATTACGCGAGGTTTTCTCCGGGGCGGTGCAGTGCATGAGAATCACGGGCATGCTGACGCAGAGGTCTTCAGTGTGCGCTATGATACGGGAGAAATTTATCTTGCACGTGCTCCCGGAGGGTTGATATTGACCGTTCCTCGTGAAGGGAA
>MHUY01000015.1:2966-3705 GCA_001825115.1 Candidatus Yonathbacteria bacterium RIFOXYC2_FULL_47_9
AATGCAAAAGTTCCCGCAAACATTGCTCGCGTGTGCGCAGAGAAAAGAGAAGATTTCCACGGAGAATACATCAATTACGAAGGCACGCTCGTCATTGGAGCGATGGAGTGTATCGAGGATGGTCGCACAATGCTCTTTGCTGAGGTTGCCGCCGCAGAAGCATTCGCACCATTCTATGACATGCAACGAAAGATCATTTTTGCGATCTTGGGCGTACTACTCTTCACTGTATTTTTCAGTATTTTCGTGAGCAAGAGCATTCTCCGTCCGCTCAATGAGATTGTTGGTGTTGCTGATCGTATCGCGAAAAATGACTTTACTGCTCGCGCAGACGTGCGAGAGCGAGGTGAAATGGGTCAGCTTGCTCGTGTGTTTAATACGATGCTTGATAACATCACCAGATATCAGAAAGAATCAGAAGAGAAAGCAAAAGAATTGAACGAGAAAGTTGTTGCAATGGAGAAGCAGAATGTATTCCTCAAGGACGTTCGCAAGGCAATGCTCAATTTGCTTCAGGATTCATGGGATCTTGGTGCGTCGCTCAAGAAGGAGAAGGAGCAGTCGATGTCGATCATTACGTCGATGAATGAAGGGTTGCTCGTGGTGAATAAGAAGAAAGAGGTTATCCTTATGAATCCGACTGCCGAAAAACTTCTTGAGGTAAAGTTGGCAGATATCGCAGGCGTAGATCCAGGTACGATATTTAGAACATTTCAGGGGGACAAGGAGCTACTCGGTG
>MHUY01000015.1:3828-4004 GCA_001825115.1 Candidatus Yonathbacteria bacterium RIFOXYC2_FULL_47_9
TTGCGTCGCATCAACTTCGTACGCCGCTCACGTCCATTCGCTGGTACTCTGAAGTCTTGAATGACGGTAGCATGGGTCCACTTAACGAAATGCAGGCGGATTTCATGAAGGAGATCTATCAAGGCTCACTTCGCTTGTTCCGCACTATCGATACGCTACTCGCTCTCTCGCGTGTT
>MHUY01000015.1:4048-4493 GCA_001825115.1 Candidatus Yonathbacteria bacterium RIFOXYC2_FULL_47_9
AGTCTTTGTGGAGGGCACAGTGAAAGAACTTGAGCCTCTACTTAATGAAAAGAAGATAACAACGCATATCAATCCGGAAGATGCCCTGCCAAATATCTTTGTCGATGCGTTCATGTTAAAAGAAGTGATCACAAATCTCGTCGCTAATTCTATTCGCTACACGAACGAAGGAGGTGTTATTGATATTGATCTCAAAAAAGAAGATGATCATGTATTGTGTATCGTGCGTGACAATGGCATCGGTATTCCTGAGGCTCAAAAAGCAAAAATATTCGAGCGATTCTTTAGAGCTGATAATGCGGTAAGCAAAGTTCCCGATGGTTCTGGGCTCGGACTTTCTCTCGTAAAAGAACTTGTGGAAAAGTGGGGAGGAAAAGTATGGTTTGAGTCAAAAGAGGGCGAAGGAACAACATTTTTCGTCACTATTCCTGCCGCAAAAGATGCT
>MHUY01000015.1:4575-5646 GCA_001825115.1 Candidatus Yonathbacteria bacterium RIFOXYC2_FULL_47_9
GCATAAAAATTGAAAAGTGGTGTATTATTGCATGGTATGCAAACAGATAGCCCGTCATCTTCGACTTCCACTGAAGATAAGAAGAAAAAAACACTCCTGATTCTCGTGCTCGAGGATGATCCTCATTTGAACCGGATCATTGTGCACAAGCTCACTGGTCGCGGATATAATCCCATTCTTGCGACGAATGCGCAGGAGGCAATAGATATTCTCGAGCGCGGAGAACCTGTCGATATTCTTTGGCTCGATATTCGTCTCCCGGGAATGAGTGGACTCGAATTCTTGAAGTATGTAAAGGAGCAAGAAAAATTCAGCCACATCAAAGCATTTATTGTGTCGGCGTCTGGAAGTGTGGAAGATCAAGAAAAAGCATTGCGTCTCGGTGCGGCGGCATATATCGTGAAGGGGAATCATGATCTTGATGAGATCATCGAACAGATCATTGCTGAATAGCCTTATAAATAGACATCTATGACTGATAATACACAAAAGAAAATACTGATCATTGAAGATGATGAACACATCTCAAAGATATATGACATCAAACTGAAGTCGGAGGGGATGAATGTGACCATCGCTCGTGACGGCGTTGAAGGCCTGGAAAAGGTGGAGTCCGAAGATCCTGCACTTATATTGCTTGACCTCATGATCCCAAAGAAAGACGGCTTTGAGGTTTTGGCGGAGATCAAAAAGATGCCAAAAAGAAAGAATGTGCCCGTTATTGTGCTTTCGAATCTCGGCCAACAGTCAGATGTCGATCGTGTAATGGCTCTTGGTGCGGTTGATTACTTAGTGAAGGCCAATCTCTCTTTTCAGGAGGTTGTTGCGAAGATCAGGCAACATTTGGGTGCGGCATAAGGGGAGTGAGTCTCTTTTGACTGTGGATATTGTCCACAGCTTCGCTTGAGGTGCACTTGTGGCAGTGGTACCATTAAGGGAACATATTTATTGTTATATTATCGATTAACGTCCACGTAGAATAATTTTATTTTTTATGAGTTCTTACAAAAAACAATCTCTCGGAACAAAAGGTGGTTTTACTCTCCTCGAGCTCTTGATCGTTGTTTCGAT
>MHUY01000015.1:5677-14637 GCA_001825115.1 Candidatus Yonathbacteria bacterium RIFOXYC2_FULL_47_9
GTTTTGAATCCTGCAGAAGCGCTCAAGAAATCTCGCGACGCACAGCGTCTTTCTGATATGAGTACGATGAAGACGGCACTGGGACTCTATCTCACGAGTACCTCAACACCATACCTTGGAGCAAATGCAGCTGGTGCGTTAAACAATACATGGTGTAAGGCTACTCCCTCAATCGCACCTGTCTCGCCAGCAAAAATCTTTTACTCACTCCCTACCGCAGTCGGTACTATTTCACAAGCAACCCTTGACGGTGCTTCAACATACGCCGCCGCTCAACAGTCAGCATCTGTTGCAGCAGCAACGGTGACAGATGGTAGTGGGTGGATTCCTGTAGCCTTTGATAATTTGGTTGGTGGGTCACCATTATCAAACCTTCCAATTGATCCCGTAAACGCTTTTGGTTCAGGGCACACTGGTGCGGCGGTAGATAATACAGATTTAATGTATCGTTATGCATGTTCTGTGACACCGCTTGCATTTGAAATTGATGCCGCGCTTGAAAGTTCTACATATGCAACAGGAGCTGATAGCAAGCTAACAAGTGATGGGGGTAATAATAGTAATTTTTATGAAGTAGGTACCAACCTCAAAATTCTCGGTACTGGAAATAATTTCTAATTATTATATTAACTAAATCATCACCATGAATTCACTTACTAAAATGAATGAAAAGCGCGAAGGTGGCTTTACGCTCCTTGAGCTTTTGATTGTTATCTCTATTATTGCCATCCTTTCGATTGCGCTCGTATTTATGTTGAACCCTGCTGAGACTTTGAAAAAGGGTCGTGACGCACAACGTATCTCTGACCTCAAGACAGTAAAAACCGCTCTTGGTATTATGCTTACCGCAAGCTCAACACCAAGCCTTGATAACTTCGGTGCAATTTGTCTTACTTCAACAACACCAGCTGGTGTTACCACACCAAATACTTCTGCAAAGATTTCCTACAGTTACGACGGAACAGTTACCGTTGCGGGTACTCCTACTGCCGGAGCCGATGCTGCTCCTGAAGCTGCATTTGGTGGGGTAGCTGGGTGGAGTCGCGTGGGGGCATCTGGAGCCGTAAGTAAAGTTGATGGTACGGGATGGATTCCGGTAAACCTTAAAGCATTGACGGGAGGTACGCCAATCTCAAGTTTCCCTGTTGACCCAGTAAATACCGTAAGTTCATCAATCGCAGCTACCAATCTTGTGTATCGTTATGCATGTCAGAACGGCACAGGTACTGGCGCTGGCGCAGGAAAGCCTGCATATATCTTTGAAATAGACGCTGTGCTTGAAAGTAATGCGTACACTTCTGAGGATAACAAAATGGCCAAGGATGGGGGAGACAATACTGGTATGTATGAGTCAGGAAATAGTTTGAATCTCTTGCCTATATCTGGCGCATTCTAATTCTAGAGAAATAGTCCCTTTAAAACAGTCCTCGTCAGAGGGCTGTTTTTTTGTTAATATTGCTCGTATGATACTTGGTTTTATTTTTTCTCATCTCAATGCAATCATCCTCGGGATGTGGTTGGGTTTTTTTGCTGTCGTTTTGGTGCGATTCCTTCGTCCATACTGGGTAAAAAACATTTCCTACAAACAGTTGATTTTAGTCGCCGCGGTGCTCCATCTTTTGTATGCTACGTTTATCACCTGGGGACAGTATTACATTTGGTCAACTTCAAGCGATTTTACGAGGGCCCTTCTTGCGGCGCCGCTTCCTATAGAGGCGCCGCTTCCTGTGATGCTTGAGTGGATACGCCCATACTTTGGCGGAACACTTGGATACTTTACCTACTACGCGTTTGGAAGGTTCTTTCTCAGTGTCATTATACTATTCGTGGTGACTGGCATCTTTTACGCTATTTTTAAATTTTGGCATGCTCGTCGTAACAACTTTGGGATTGAGGGGCCCGAGCTTCTTTGTGTATTGATGCTTATTGCTGGTTGGCCAGGGGTAGTCGTTCTGGGACCCCTAGGCTTTGCTGTAGCGATACTTTTTTCTGTAAGCGCACTCGTACTCCTCAAAAAAACTCAAACCTCACTCCTCCCTGCATTCCTCGTCGTCACCCCCATAGCCCTCATCGCTGCAAAACCTATCCTCGATTTCCTGCACCTCTACGCTCTCCTTAAGATATAGTTTTTATAGAAAGATATACACAGACTTTTTTGAAAATGGTTGTGATATAATAAATAGTGATGCACATCACAGAAGAAAAACTAAAAGCGATATTGCTTGAGTCAGGACTGATAAGCGACGAGGACTTTTCTTTGGCGCACGAGGAGTCGCGTCGTTCAGGGCAATCCCTCGCAAATATTTTAATTGGGGGAGGTAAGGTCCCTGAGGATTATTTTGCAGAACTCCTCTCTCCTTATTATGGAGCGCCGGTAGTGAACTTGAAAAAGGAAACCATCGATATCGCAACACTAGAGCTCGTTCCCGAGATTTATGCGAAGGCTAAAAACATCGTACTCTTTGCGTACGATAAAGAAAAGGAAATAGCCAAGCTTGCCATGCTTGACCCGTTTGATTACGACACTATCGAGTATGTGCGCGCAAGGCTGGGTGTCTGGGTAGTGCCACACCTCACGACATTTTCCAGTTTGCGTTACGGACTCAAGCACTACAAGAAAAAGATCGGGATGGAGTTTGATCAGATTATTTCTGAAAATATCGAGCAGTCTCTCGTTATTGCAGGTGACACCAATCTCTCAAAGACGGCGACAGCGGTGCCTATTGTTACCATACTCGACAATATTATCGATCACGCCGTTACGCTTAACACCTCGGATATTCACTTTGAGCCGCTCGAACGCGAGCTCCTCATACGCTTCCGTATCGACGGTATTATGACCGAGATTTTGAGCTTACCAAAAGCTATTGCTCCTATCCTTGTAGCGCGCGTAAAGATCCTCGGCAACCTTCAGATCGACGAGCACCGCACACCACAGGACGGCCGTTTCCGTTTTGAGATGGATGACGGCTCAAACATCGATGTGCGTGTGAACATTATGCCGGTCTTTCATGGAGAAAAGGTTGAGATGCGCCTTCTGCGCAGCTCGGCGCGCCCGCTTACCTTGAAGGATCTCGGTCTTTCTGATGCAGGGAATACTATTCTTCAGACGGAGATCAAGAAACCGCACGGTATGATTCTTGTCACGGGTCCGACGGGGCACGGTAAAACAACGACGCTCTACGCAATCCTGCATATCTTGAACACGCCATCGGTCAATATTACGACCATCGAAGACCCAATCGAGTATGAGTTTTCTCGCGTTAATCAAACACAGGTCAATGTAAAGTCAGGCATCACCTTTGCAAATGGACTCCGTGCACTTCTGCGTCAAAACCCGGACATTATTATGATCGGTGAAATCCGCGACAACGAAACAGTCGAGATTGCGGTACACGCCGCACTTACAGGACACCTCGTCCTTTCATCGCTCCATACCAACGACGCTCCGTCGGCACTTCCGCGCCTCCTTGATATGGGCGCACCAGCGTTTCTGCTTTCCTCTACGGTCAACCTTGTCATCGCTCAGCGCCTCATTCGTCGTATTTGTACTTCGTGCATAGAATCATATCCTGCAAGTCCCGAGATCACGCGCCTCATCAAAGCACAAGTTGCACTTACGGGAGATGAAGTAAAAAATATTCCCACCACCCTCTATCGTGGCAAGGGGTGTAAGGTCTGCGGCAACTCTGGCTTTCAGGGCCAGGTAGGTATTTTTGAACTTTTCCGCATTACCGAGGCGGTGCGCGAGCTCATTTTGCGCGAGGCACCGGTCTCTGAGGTGCGTAAAAAAGCGATAGAAGAGGGGATGACTACCATGTTTGAGGACGGTTTAGATAAAGTTGAAAAAGGTGTAACCACCATCGAGGAGATTCTTCGTGTGGTATCAGAATAAACTATAGAAATATGGCAACTTTTATTTACGAAGCATATGATAGCGAGGGCGTAGTCACTCATGGTGAATATGAGGGGGTGACACGCGACGAGGCCGTCGAGTATCTTGTCAAGCGTGGTCTTACGCCGGTTTCTGTCGAGGAGCTGCGCAAGCGTGGTGAAGGAGGTGGACTCCTTGCGTTCAATTTCTTTGAGCGCCTCACTCCCGTTGATGTGATGTTTCTTGTGCGTAACCTCGCTACGACGGTCAAAGCGGGTCTCTCGGTGGTCGAGGCTCTCGATATCCTCATCGCTGATGCAGAAAAAAAGTTAATGAAAAGAGTTTTGCAAGAAGCGCAAGGGATGATAAAAAATGGTCAACCGCTCTCGAGCGGATTTGAGGCTTATCGGGATTCATTTCCCCCTATCTTTATGGGGATGTTGAGAGCAGGAGAGCTGTCGGGACAACTCGATAAAACACTTGCTGAACTTGGACGGTACCTCTCTAAAGAATACGCACTGAGGAGCAAGGTAAAGTCCGCATTAACATACCCCGTCATCCTCCTCATTGCTTCATCGGGGGTGATGGCCCTCCTCCTGGTCTTTGTGCTCCCACGCCTCACCGCCTCATTTGCCTCGAGTGGTGTTGAATTGCCATTCATTACCAAAATATTTTTAGGTCTTTCAAAGATGCTTACGTGGAGCTTTACGCTCGACTTCGCGGTTCTTGCGGGAATTATTTGGTTCTTCGTATATTTTCGTACGACCAACATCGGCAAGAAATTTTTTACTAAGATTATTGCGCATACCCCCGTGGCAAGTGAGCTAGTGAAAAAGGTTGCGCTCGTGCGTTTTGCACGCACCTTCGGTAACCTTATCGGGAGCGGTATCTCGGCGATAGAGGCGCTTGAGCTCTCGTCAAAATCAATTGGCAACATGACTTACGAGCTCGCGATCAAGAATGCTATTTCTGCAGTAGAAAATGGCTCCCCTATATCTGAGGCGCTTGGTAAATACCCCGACCTTTTCCCGCGACTCCTCATTAGCCTCATTATTGTGGGCGAGCGCACGGGGTCACTGCATGAGATTCTGGGCACCTTTGCAGACTTTTACGAGGAGGAGGTCGATAACACATTGAAAGATCTCACTTCTATTCTTGAGCCGTCACTCCTACTCATCATGGGCCTCCTTGTCGGCGCGATTGCCGTATCTATTATTCTCCCTATTTACCAGCTTGTAGGAAACTTTGTCTAAGGGCGGAGAATAGAATATAGAATTTAGTATATGGAATACAAAAAACAGAATACAGAACACAGGATATTGAGCAAGGGGTACGGGGTGCCTCAATTCCAAATTCCAAATTCCAAATTCTACCCCAACCGAGGATTCTCTCTGCTGGAACTACTCATCGTTGTGGCCATTACGGTGATACTGGCTGCGGCGGGGAGTGGTATGTATCGTAGTTTTGGGAAAAGTGTGGAGTTGAGTTCTACCTCACAAGAAATGGCCGCAAACCTGCGCCATATGCAGTCAAAGGCAATGACAGGGGAGGGTGGGCTTAAATGGGGTGCGCATTTTGTGAATACCACCACCGACGACTACTATGTACTCTTTTCAACATCAGGCACGACGTTTGCTGACGGCACAACCGTTTCGATTGCAACCACCACACTCTCTAAAACCATTGCCTTTTCAGATCCCACCGAGAGTAATTCAAAAGACATTATCTTTAACCGAATATCCGGCACCACCACCGCAGCGACCGTCGTCATCGGTTCCGAAGGGCTCACTCAAACCGTAAATGTTTCAAGTGTTGGCACTATTTACTAGTATGCAAAAAATAAAGCACACAACTGGTGCACAAAAGAAAGGAGCCCTGCTTTTAGAGCTTCTTATTGTTATTTCATTGCTTGCTATTATTCTTTCAGTGGGGACACAGGCGGTGTATGTGAGCCTACAGAGCGGTAAGATTTCGGGCGAGCGTGACATTGCGGTAGGACTCGCGTCCGAAGCACTCGAGGCGGTACGCGGTGCTGCCGAGGAAAAGTGGCAGAACATCTACGATCTGACCAAGGCCTCGCAACACTACAAGACCGTGTCGTCGGGTAACAAATGGACACTCGCGACTGGCGATGAAACGATAACGGTAAACAACGCCTCATATACGCGGTACGTCGTTATTGAAAATGTGAGTCGCGATGCAAGCACGCGTATGATCGATACCGGCACAAACTACGACCCCAGCACCCAAAAAGTCACCGTCACGGTCGCGTGGCCGTATGCCGACCCAGTAGTTATGGCCGATTATTTCCTCCGCTGGCGAAACAAAGTGTGCAACCAAACGGATTGGTCTGGCGGAGTAGGGAGTGGGGTAAAGAACTGTCCCAATACAAGTTATGATTCCATCTCACCTGCGGGGACGATTGACACGGCGGGCGGCACGCTGAAACTCCAATAAGCAAATGAAAAAGAAAACAGAATCTCAAATAAAACAAAATACTAAACTCCTTATGTTTGCAGGATTATTTTTAGCGGTGCTTCTTACTACCAACGCAGGTACATATTTTTTGAGTACAGGCAGAGTCAGTGAGCTAGATTCATCAAAGTTCCCGTTGCTTAATCCAGCCCGTGCATTCATTGATCAAAAAGACCTCATCGTCAACTTTCAGCCCCTTCGTGATTATTTGAACGAACAATATGAGACGGATTTAAATATTTCTATTTATTTTGAATACTTGCCGACCGGCGCGAATATCGCTATAAACAAGGACGCAGAATTTTACCCCGCATCGCTCCTTAAGGTGCCTGTGGCGATGGCTGTGGTGAAAAAGATAGAACGTGGAGAGTGGAAGTGGGGCAACGAGCTTGTTCTTATGTCTACCGACAAGGATGAAAAATTTGGAACACTTTATAAAAAGCCGACCAATTCAACATATACGATAGATGAATTGGTAAGGCGTTCTCTCTCGGACTCCGACAACACAGCACATTTTATGCTAGTAAGAAATCTGGAGATAGAGGAGATGAAAGATGTATATGACCATATGGGACTGAAAGGATTTTTAGATACCGAGGGAAGTTTGAGTGCAAAGAGATATGCGCTTATCTTTAGAGCACTTTATTCAGCCTCTTATGTTAATGAAGAAAACTCGCAAAAATTGCTTTCGTATTTGTCGCAGTCACCATTTGATACCTATATTCAGAGCGGTCTCCTAAAAGACATACCCTTTGCTCATAAAATAGGTATTGATGTAGATAAAAAAATACACCTAGACTCAGGAATAGTGTACCTAAAAAATAGACCGTATCTTCTCACCGTTATGACAAAGGGTAAAGACGAAAAAAATGCGCAGAAAATTATGGAAGACCTTTCAAGAAAGGTGTATAATTATGTTGAGAATTATGAAGAATAATTTATGCTAAAAAAAATTACCAAATTTTTTCGTGGGATTGCCATTCTTGCGGTTGTTTTAAGTATTTCATTCTCTAATATCCCTTTTTACTCTCTTACCAAGATAATTGATTCATCTATTGCGACGCGAAATATCGTAGATAAGGCATGGCATTTGTCGCAAGATGACAATGTGGTGGATAAGTTCACCTCATACCGTCATCTAGCTGAAAAAGTTCAAGTTTACAAGGCATATGCGGCGTCGCTTGAATACGTCGGCGGGGCCGAAGCGAGCGGAAACAGTGCCTCATATAATGTGGCGCTTACTAGTTTGACAGGCGGAACCGGTGGCGCGGTGCAGTCTGGCGACCTTGTTATCGTTGCTACTGGTTTTGTGCAGACCTCCAATCTCAACCCTGGTGTGGGGACAGCGGGTTATACTGAAGAAGCTGACCTCTATCAGAATGATTCTCGCGATGCAAACTTTTCGGTTAACTGGAAGTATATGACCGGCGCTCCAGATACCACGGTGAATTGTTTAGGGAGCGGTTCAGCGACAAATGGTGCAGTGTGTGAGGTTCATGTTTGGCGTAATGCTGACCCAACAAATCCGCTTGATGTTGTATCTACAACAGCACAATCAAATAATTCCGCCATACCAAATAGTCCGCCAATCACGCCAATAACTACTGGTGCTGTGATTATTTCCGCCGGTCTCGGTACCGGGGCTGCAGCAGATACATCTATCACAGCACCTACTGGCTATGGGAATCAGGTTGATATTAGTGTTGATCCCGGCAATGCCGCTACGGTCGGTATCGCTTCTAAGGCGTGGAGCGGGGCAGGGACCGAAGATCCTGCGGCATGGACAGCTTGGACTACTACCACCTCAGATTCTTGGGCTGCGGTGACATTAGCGATCCGCCCAACGCCGACTAATACCCCTCCAACCCTTACGGTGTCTCAGCCGGATGGGACAGGGGACACGGTGACGGTCGGAGACCTTTATAACATTACTTACAATCTTGATGATCCCGAAGAGGTGGTTACTGCTGCCATGTATTACGATACCGACGCAACGGGATTAAACGGTACGGCAATCACGGGTTCCTGTACTACTGCAGGTGAGGGCACGGGGGTAACCTGTTCTTGGGATACCACCGGGATGACACCTGGGAGTTACTATGTCTATGGTTTAACAAGTGATGGTATTGCCGCACAGGTGAGTGATTATTCTCCTGGGGTGATTACTATCAACGCGCCTGCGACACTTACGATTGGCGCTACTGCTGGATCAAAGACGGCAACCTTAAACTCTGGTGCTACTTCACAGTACGCCAACAGCACCACCTGTAACAGCACAGCAACCTGTGCGGCATTCACGATACTTTCGTCTAGTGGTGAGACGCTTAATTCTATAAAAATCACGGAAACGGGAACGACGAATGCGTCAAACAATCTTTCGAACCTTGCTCTTTTTTATGATACCGACGGCAACTATTCAAACGGGGTGACCGGGCAGTATGGTGCCACCGTGGCGGCATATACCACAGAAACAGCTACGGTCTCCGGTTCGCTCGCTCTCGTGGCGGGAACGACGTATTATTTTTATGTACGCACGGATCTTATAAACGGCGCAAACGATCCTGCAGGAGGCGAGACGATAAATTTTCAAATTGCGGCCAACGCTGATGTA
>MHUY01000016.1:0-6683 GCA_001825115.1 Candidatus Yonathbacteria bacterium RIFOXYC2_FULL_47_9
GAGTTTTGCCTTGATGTCCTCATCAGAATCAGTCGCTATATCAACACTCGTTTGACGCAACACCTCCTCGCGATAATCAATTTTTTTCCATTCTTCGGCAAGGTCAAACGTATGCCCACGCGTTGTGAAGGTCGTTGTGCCAAATACTTCCTGAGCAATTGCACGATATAAGTCCTGCGCAAGCTTCATTCCATCATTATAATCAGCGTATGCCATATAAAATTCACAATTAGTGAACTCTTGGACATGCTCGGGGGACGACCCTTCATTGCGGTACGCACGGCCAATCTCAAATGTTTTCGGGAATCCTGCCGCCATCAACCGCTTCTGCCAAAGCTCCCCCACAGAAATGCGCATAAAAACATCGAGGTCGTAGTCGTTGTGATGTGTTGCAAACGGCCGCGCCTCCGCACCTCCAGTAGTCAACTCAAGTGTTGGTGTCTCAACCTCAAGAAAACCTTTTTCTGTAAGAAATCTACGAGTCACCTGCCAGAACTTTGCTTTGTGTTCGAACATTAAACGAAGCTCTGGGTCGACGAGCATATCTAAATAACGCAAGCGCATACGGAGCTCTTCGTCCTGAATACCGTGATACTTATCAGGAAGTGGTCGAAGTGATTTTGAAAGCATTGCGACATGCTCGACCATAACACTTTTTTGTCCAGTCTTAGTCGCAAAAAGCACTCCAGTTACCTCGATAAAGTCTCCCGTGTCAACATACTGCTCAAAAAACACCCGCGCCTCATCAGGAGACTCGGGAGCTTTTATCACAATTTGAATTTTCCCCGTACCGTCGTAAAGATCGGCAAAAATGAGAGCACCCTGCCCACGAGAACCCATCACACGTCCTGCAACAATAGTCGTGGTTTCTTTTTCGCTTAAGGATTCAAACTGTGCAAGAGCAGCATCGATTTCGTGAGTACGCGCAGACTTTGTAGGGTATACTTCAACACCCAAGGCGGTCAAGCTCTCGAGTTTTCTTAAGCGCTCTGCACGGAGTTCTTCAATAGATGCCATGGATTAGCTTTTGAGTTTTAGTGAGGACAAACGTGTGGAATTACTCCACGTTAACGATCACACATGAAGAGTCGCCTGCGGGTGTCTCGTACGAAACTTTGTCACCCTTTACTTTCCCCATCAATGCTTCGCCAAGAGGCGACTTGTTTGAGATCTTACCTTCTTTAGTATTAGCTTCTTCTGAGCCAACGATCTGATAACGACGCTCGGTCTTTTCTCCGGTCTTTTGAATGACGACCGTTGAGCCAACACCAACCATACCGCCTGCATGCTTTTCGGTGATAACAGCTTGCTTGAGCATAACCTCAAGCTTAGCAATACGCTCCTCAGTCTCCGCCTGATTCTGGCGTGCCTCGTGGTACTCAGCGTTTTCCGAGAGATCTCCAAGTCCCTTTGCAAACTCAAGCTGCTCCGCAATCTCCTTGCGACGCACGCTCTTTAAATGATCGAGCTCTTGTTTGAGCTCGTTAAACTTCTCCTGGCTTAAGTATTCTTTTTCTTCTGACATATGTTGTATTGTATTGTTTTTAGGGTCGAAAGTCAATTTACTGTTATTTTAGGTATTCTGGCGTATTCTGATGCATCCAATCAAGC
The DNA here is from genome assembly GCA_001825115.1 of Candidatus Yonathbacteria bacterium RIFOXYC2_FULL_47_9. Taxonomy (GTDB): domain Bacteria; phylum Patescibacteriota; class Minisyncoccia; order Phycocordibacterales; family UBA1550; genus UBA1550. The sequence continues at coordinate 1,612 of MHUY01000016.1, forward strand.
ATTTGACGCATCACAAAAACACCACCGATAGTATTGTCGTGCGGACCGCGCTCCATCACAACAGCAAAGGCGTAACGGGGGTTTTCATACGGGAAAAATCCAACCACCCACGAATTGATATACTTTTTACCGGCATCGATCTCGGCGGTACCAGTCTTTCCGGCAACCGTAACGTACCCGACGTCGAGACCACGCACGGTACCGCCATCGTTTACCGCATCACGCATCCCCTCTCGCGCAACCTTGAAGTACTCTTGAGGAATAGCTATCTGTGATTGGGGAAACTCTTGTACCGGCTCGCGTACGAGATGTGGAGTAAGGAGTGTGCCACCATTTGCCAAACTTGCTACCGCCCGAACCGCTTGCACGAGGGTCACCTGGAAACCATATTGCCCAATGACCGTATGGTAAGTATCTCCCAAGCGCCACGGCTCACCATCAAATACTTTTGCCTTCCACTCGGGGCTTGGTATGGTGCCGATCTTTTCATCAGTAAGGTCAACACCCGTCTGACTGCCAAATCCGAACATACGCGCGTATGTACCAATATTATTAATACCAATCCCCTTTTGACCTTGATACCCTCCTCCTATTTCATAAAAATACACATCAGATGATACTGCAATAGCGCGTCGCATATCCACCCAACCGTGCGCCTTCCAGTCATTAAATACTGATTTGAGTGCTGGGTTATAGGGGTTTTGCACAGAAATAGACCCTGTACTCAAGATTTGTTTTTCGGGAGTGATGACTCCTTCGTTAAGCGCGGCGATTGCCATAAACGGCTTAACAATGGAACCCGGTGTATAAATACCTGATACCGCACGATCAAGATACACCGCGCGTTTGTCGAGATTGTAGCTCTGAATAAGTTTTTTGTTGGTACCGTCTGATATCACCCCACTCTCGTACTCAGGGAAACTGGTAAGGGCAAGTAGCTCCCCTGTTTCGACATCCATAATAGTCCCTGCTCCCGCCATATAGCCATGAGCGGAAGCTAGATCACGAATCGTCGTATAAAGTTTTTCTTGCACCCGCGCATCCACACCCAGAGTTAGTGCTGCCCCATTTTGTGGTTCTTCAATAGTGCTTCCCGGCTGTGTCCGACCAAGAGCATCAGTTTCGGTGATACTGAGGCCGTTTTTACCGGAAAGAGAATCGTTATACTTTTCTTCTAAACCGTCCTTGCCAATGAATGATTCCTGATAATAATTACCCTTACTGTCGCGCTTTGGATAGCTCACATACCCAAGCGTATGCCCAAAACCAAGGCTCATGGTATACGAACGACGAGGGAACAATAGCTTTTCGGTGGTCGTTCCCTCTGTGGTGTCAAACGAGTTCCATGCGAGCGGAACTTTGTTGCGGTCATAAACAACGCCACGCATGGCAAATATCGGTGTATGGTCAAGGCGATTGTTCTCACTCTTGCGCAACATCGTCGCGCCCTGGAGCACCTGCAGATCAATGACTTTTATAAAAAAGATAATCTCGACAAGGATGAATGCCAACGCTACACCAAGAATCGATCCCCGGCCAATAGGTTTTTCTATACGTCCCTCGAATTGATCTTTATCAAAATCAGGCAAATTTTCCGCATCAAGAAAAATCTCATCGGGATCAATCTCGCGCGAGAGCTGTTTTAGATGGCTAGATGCCAGTGAACGTTTTTTCTTGCCGAACATAAAAATTAACGGAGTTCACGCTTGATGCGTTCCATCGCTACAAAGATCGCCGCTCCCAGTAAAAACCCCTCCATGCCGTAACCAATCAGCATTCCTCCAGAAGTACCGTATAAAAGGTCAGTCAACACACCGAGTAAAATAATCTCATAGTAACGAGAAAAATAAAAAGCTCCCCAAAGTGCCAGCAAGAGCGCGAGCCACCAGGGCGCATACAAGACTGCGCTCAAAAGAAGCACGGTGAATGATATACGCCAAAGCATCATATTATTTTATACTCTTTACTACTTCGACCGATTGAATCGCCGCAATATTGAACGACGTACGGAAAAACACGCGCATGAACGGCTCTGCAGGTTTTTCTTCTACTGCACCTACCGTGCCGATGATTAGATGCTCTCCGGGAATGAGTACCGTATCTCCTGTGATCACGAGGCTTCCCTGGGGTATCTTTGCTTCAAAATTACCCATACCGCGCCCGAATGCCGTTGCGGGGATAGCCTGGGTACCAATGACCACCATAGTCTCTTTGTCCGGCGATGAAAACAAACTTACTTTTGCCGATGTTGGATATGCTTCGACCACCGTACCTACGACACCGGCACCGGCATACACGACACGGTCAAGAACTTGAACACCTTGTTCTGTCCCTGCATCAATGACCAGTGTGTCATAAGGTGTTCGTCCTGGGCCGGCAAGCACGCGGGCGGTAACCCGATCATCGTTCCCCGCACGACCAAGCTTTTCCTCAAGTTCATGCACGCGCTCTTCGAGTAAATTGCGATCAAGTACCTGCGCCTGCATACGCGAGACCTCCTCCTGAAGTACCTCGTTTTCATGCACCAAAGAGCGCTTCAAGCGAAATTCACCCCAGAAGGCGTCCCACGAGTCACTCATGTTGCCCCCAAACTCCCATAGCCCCGGAGCTGTGCTATATACGGCTCGTGAAATAGTGCCGCGTATAGGACTATAAGAGAGTACAAAAACACTCACGAGGACCAGAGTCCCCAGTATTAAAAGTTTCCCTCTCGCAGGTGAATTATCGCGGCGGTAGGTCGCTTTCATGTTCAATTAATACTTCTTTAAAACCTTCCATATCCTCGAGCACGATTCCTGCACCACGCGCAACGGCGGTCAGCGGATCGTTGGCTACATACACTGGCACATGAAGTGTCTGCGAAAGGAGCTCGTCGAGGCCACGAAGAAGTGCTCCGCCACCAACCAAAATAATACCGCGGCTCATCACATCCGAGAGTACTTCGGGTGGTGTTGTCTCGATGACTTCTTTTACTGACTCAACGAGGCCAGCCACCGACGATGCGAGTGCTTCACGAATATCAGTATCCGTCACCACCACCTCGCGAGGAAGCCCTGTCACAAGATCGCGTCCGCGAATGACTGCCTCCATAGGACCCGACCCCTTCATTGCTGACCCAATCGCGATCTTTACACTCTCTGCGGTGCGCTCACCAATGAGCACACGGAATTCATCACGAATATAATTGATGATATCAGTGTTGAGACGGTCACCTGCAATATGTAAATTTTTCGAACGCACAATACCACCCAGAGAGATAACTGCAATATCTGTCGTACCACCACCGATGTCGATGATCATGTTGCCGACAGGGTCCTTTACGGGGAGCTTGATGCCAATCGCGGCCGCCATAGGCTCCTCGACAATATGCACTTCGCGAGCACCGGCGTTCTTTGCAGCGTCGTACACGGCGCGAATCTCAACACTCGTGATACCCGATGGTACTCCAACTACAACGCGTGGGCGCACGCTTTTTTTGCTAATCTTGTTCGCTTTACTAATAAGGTAAGCGAGCATTTCCTCGGTGACTTCAAAGTTAGAAATAACTCCGTCGACGAGTGGACGAATGGCCACAACATGTCCAGGCGTACGCCCCAGCATCTGCTTTGCCTGTGATCCAATAGCCACAACAGTGCCGGTCTTTTGGTTCACCGCAACAACAGAAGGCTCGTTGATGACGATGCCGTGATCACGCAAGTATACAAGCGTGTTTGCAGTACCGAGGTCGATACCGATATCATTAGAAAAAAGTTGGTAGAATTTCTCGAACATATAATTATTTCATCGCACACATTTTAATAAGCTCGGCACGATTGACCATGGATACCTCCCCTGTCGCGCGGTCTTTTATTTCAAACTTCCCTTCAGTGAGTGTCTTTTCAGAAATAACTACACGGAGTGGAATGCCCATCAGGTCGCTCTCGGCAAACTTCTCGCCGGCGCGCGCTTCACGATCATCCCAGAGTACCTCGACCCCCTGACCTGAGAGTTCACGATAAAGTTTTTCTGCTTCTTCATGAACAGCGGTATTTGCAGATGATATCTCGACCAAATGCATAGCAAATGGCGCGATGGCGCGTGGCCACACAAGACCCTTGTCGTCGCCCAATACTTCGACGACGGTTCCCAAAATGCGCCCTAGGCCGATACCATAACATCCCATTACCACCGGTTGCTCCTTGCCCTCCTCGTCTTTATAGGTGAGCTTGAACGGGTCTGAGAACTTGGTCTTGAGGTCAAAGATATTACCCACCTCGATTGCAGTCTCTTCATGAAGATCTCCGCTTTCACACGAGGGGCAGGTGCTTTGATCAGCGATGATTTCCTTGTTCACCGCAACACGACATGTGTCACACACATATATTGTATCCTCTCCTGCAGGGGTTACGGTCTGAAACTCATGTGAGTATTTTGAAAAGCTGCCACCACTTGCAAAGGTGAGATAGGTCCTCTCGCCAAGACCTACGCGTTCAAAAACACGCGCATACACACCCTTCATCATCTCATAGTATGCGACAAGGTCAGCCTCGTCACGATGAAACGAGTACATATCTTTCATGATAAATTCACGACCACGAAGAATGCCCGACTTTGCGCGAAGCTCCATGCGGAACTTGTTTTGGAATTGATATGTCGCAAAAGGGAGATCACGGTACGAGGAAACAAACTGTTTCACGAGCGGTACGACAATCTCCTCGTGCGTAGGACCGAGAGCATTTTCGCGCCCTGACGCATCACTCACTTTATAAAGGTCGTCCATCGTATCCCAACGTCCCGTTGTCTGCCAAAATTCTTTTGGGTGAAGCGATGGCATCAAAATTTCTTGTCCGCCAGCACCATTCATTTCTTCACGAATGATGTTCTCAATATTTTTGAGAACACGCAGACCGAGCGGAAGGTAGGTGTACACACCAGCCTGAAGCTTATCAACGAAACCAGCGCGAATAAGGAGTTTCGCGTTCTTTGCTACCTCGTCGGCAGGAGCTTCTTTGCGGGCTTTGGTAAAGAGTTTACTCTGTCTCATATATGTTTGTATCTTACAGGAAAAACCTTATAGCACCAAATGAATTGAC
>MHUY01000016.1:6689-11033 GCA_001825115.1 Candidatus Yonathbacteria bacterium RIFOXYC2_FULL_47_9
TGCAAAATATGCTATATTTACAGCAGAGGTTTCAAATTCTTAAACAAAACAGGGGGAGTCCTTATGTTCCAAAATCCGTTTTTTCTTTCTCTCGTTACTGCCATTGGCTTCGGGGGATGGCCACTCGTTGCGCGAGCAATAGGGATACCGCCGTTCGGTATTGCGGTCATACTTTCCATTGGCACGGTTGCTGCGGTAACCGCCGTTGGCCCCCTGATGTTCACTTGGGACACCGTCTCGAGAAAGATGGTGTACATCGGGCTGATCGCTGGTGCGATTAACGGAGTTTCATTTCTTGCGTACAGCCGACTTGTCTCGAGTACGGAGTGGGACATTTCGACGTACGTCCCCATAGCAACTGCGCTGATGCTTATCATCCCCGTGATTGGCGGCCCTCTGTTCCTTAACGAAACCCTGACCATGAACAAGGTTGTGGGGACAATTTCAATCCTTATCGGCGTATATCTGATCCGCTAAAAACAAAACGGGAGCCCATGAGGCCCCCGTTTTTTCTTTACCCGTGAATGAGTTTTGCGATATCGCTATAGGTTACCACTACCATCAGAAGGATGAGGAGAATAAAGCCGATACCATTAGCGGTGTTGGTGATTGAGGGCTTGATTGGTGATCCCTTGATTGCCTCAATGAGGATAAAGAAGAGTCGTCCGCCGTCGAGCGCGGGGAAAGGCAAAAGATTGATGACTGCGAGATTGATTGAGATGATCGCCACGAGCGAAATCAGGTGTACAAAACCAAGTGCCGATGCATCCCCTACAATACCGACAATCCCCACTGGCCCTGATATTTCAGAAAAGTCCGCCTGCCCTACAAATATATTTTTAAAGAAGTCGATAATACCCGTTAGTGTCGCCCAGGTGAACGATGCCGTAGTCAATGCACCGGCGTAGACGGCTTCGTGGACAGGAAGCTTAAGAGTTCCTGCATTGTCGAGGGAAATACCTATTGCGCGACGGCTTGAAACAACACCCTCCTCGGGATGCATAACAACCGTTCGTATTTCCTTTTCACGCATATACGCAAACGTAAGCTCATCGTGTTCTCCGATAAATTTTTGCGTTGAATCAACTCCTGGATTTTCAAGAACGTCCGCGCCCGCATACAACGCGAGGATACGATCCCCACCCTTGATGCCCGCCGCTTCTGCGGGTGAGTTTGGCATAACTTGCGTGACCGTGAGCACAGCCCCCTTTACGCGCGAACCATACACCTCATCTTCCGCAGAAAATGGCAGCCCTGCCATAAACCCAACCGAGATGAGTATCCATGCGAGCAAAAGATTAAAGATGATTCCAGCACCTACAACCCAGGCCTGTATCCATTTTGATGTATGCACGAAGCTGCGTTTTGCATCTTTTCCGTGCATCGACTCTTCGTCGGGGTCCTCACCAAAAATCTTTACAAACCCTCCTACAGGAAAAGCGTTGAGTGAGTAGGTCGTCTCACCAATCTTCTTTTTCCAAAGGCGCGGAGGAAATCCAATACCGAACTCGTCAACACGAATCCCTGCCCTCTTGGCAGCAATAAAATGCCCAAACTCGTGAGCAAGAATAAGCACCGCGAGAATAATGATAAATAGAAATATACTCATGATAGGTGGAATATGGAATTTAGAATATTGAATATGGAAATAACGGGCTCAGGCTCAGAAATACAGAACTAGGAATTTTGAATTTGGCCTATTCTATATTCAAAATTCTAAATTCTGTATTCTGCCTTTATTCACCGAGTATGTCTTTTTCTTTTTTGTCACCCGTAGATTCAAAGTTGCTGTTCGTGGTATCAACGAGTTTCTGGAGGTCCTCGAGAGAGCGAGTCTTTTCATCTTCACTCATCATACCTTCACGCTCCTGCGCAATGATGTCATTTTTTGTTTTTTCACGCTCCCCTTTGAGAGATACGCGCGCTTCCTCGATTTTGTCGCGCATGACCTTGGTGAATGCGACGCGACGCTCAGTCGTAAGTGGTGGGAAAAAGACACGAAGCCCTGCATCATCCATCGAAACCGAGATGCCGAGGTTTGCATTATTAAGTGCTTTTTCTATCTCTTTACCATTTGCTTTGTCCCACGGCACGATACGGAGTGTGCGAGGATCCTCGGTAGCAACCGTTGCCACATGTGAGATGGCAAGACGAGCACCATACGATTCGATAGACACACCATCAAGAAGCGCGATACTTGCGCGGCCCGTGTGAATAGCTGAAAGCTCTTTTGCTAAATGTTCCTCAATATCCCCCACCTTCTTTTTGAATGCAGAAAAATCGTATGTCATATAGAGACCATCGTATCAGAATTACACCAAGACTTCAATGCAAAATATTCTTGACATACCCGTAGATATATGCAAAATATTCCCTAGCTGTACACAAGAGTAACTCTATTACAATCAACCAAGAGGGTACTGAACTATGACCGTATTTTCGGCAAAGTTAACAAAAGCGCTGTTGGACGAACTTCTCCCTAAAGAGCTTTCTCTTATTGACGAAAGAGTGTTAAATTTGGGGACACCCAAAATACAGGAGCTTCGTCGCTATTTACTTGAACGGCAGTATCTCGACAAGGTGGAATTCACGCATGCAGTGAGAAAACGACTCCTTGCGGCTGGGAAAAAAATGTACCACATGCACACAGAAAGCATGCAGGATGGGCGCCTCATCATTTTCCCCAGAAACCTCCCTTCACCGCACGTCCTTGGGTATGCGATTAGCTGTGGTGTGGTGATGCCTATCTGTGTCAGATTTGAACGCGGCGAAAAGGCAACACAGTACATGCGTATGGCAGATGGTTTGCTTGAAAAAGTGGTTGCACAGCTACTCGCACCATATGTTCCGGAACCGGAGCCTGAACAAGAACAAGTCGTTACTGCCGGCCTTCCTCAATGCGAGGCATGCATGGCGTAAAGGAACATAAAAAATAAAAAACTTACAAGACGATGTGACTCAGGTCTACATCGTCTTTTTCTTTTTTATAGCACAATCGCCATTGCAAGGTGCTCAATAAGCATCTTTGGCGAAGACCCCCGATCGGAGAGGTATGTTTTTGTCTGGAAAATTTCGCGGAATATTTCACTTCCTTCTTTTTTGCCAGCAAGGCGTGTGTAAAGAATGCGCTCGATATGATCCAGGAATCGGCGAATCCTTTCACGGTCAACAGACTCGCCCGTCTTCTTGTCCGTGAGTTTTTTCGCCAACGCAAAGCGTTCCTCGAGTGAAGCGCTGAGAAACTTTTCAGCGAGCGTGCTTGTATCGTCTTTATTTTCTGATATTGCATGCCCAAACGAGAGCACCACGCGTGACTTGAGTGTTGGGAGTATTGTATCAACACGAGGAAGAATAATAAAAAAGTGTGTGCCTGCGGTTGGCTCTTCAAATGTTTTTAAAAGTGCATTTTGTGCTTCGTGGGTAAACGATGGTGCGCTCACCACAAAGATTTTAGGTGTGCCTGCTTCCGCACCAAACCCTGCGCGTGACTGCATCTCAGTAAGGTCGCGTGACTCGTTGATACCAAATGAATCATAAAAAAGTGTTGCAACGTCTGGATTACCCTGCGCTACAATGCCCATGTGTCGCTCGAGGGCGGCAAGAAGTATGGGCACCAGTGTTTTAGCATCACCTTCAATCAAGTGCGCATGATGCAAATATCCTGTTTTTTTATAGTGTTCAAAAATTGAGTCCATAGCATTTACTTTAGAGCGAGCTGTCCCCTTTTCTGATACCTATCTTTTTGAAAGAATACTTTTTTTGTAGGTGTCGAGGTGTTCGAGAGCGATACCAGTGCCCTTTGCGACACAATAAAGCGCGTCATCAGCGAGTACGGCCTTGACCCCTGTGCGACGGAACACAAGATCAGGAAAATTGCGGAGCTGAGAAGAACCTCCTGTCATGATGATCCCCTGATCGATAATATCAGCAGCAAGTTCCGGAGGAGTCTCTTGGAGTACATCCTTGATTGCGCGGATGATTTCACGAAGCTCGCGGTCAATTGCTTTTACGATCTCGTTCGTGGTCACTTGTGCAGTGCGTGGTAATCCAGTCACATAGTCGCGCCCTTTGATCGTAAGGAGGAGCTCATCATCCATGTTCACCGCTGAGCCGATACGAACTTTGATATCCTCTGCAGTACGATCGCCAACAGCAAGATTGAATGTTTTTTTAATAAAATCAGCAATGGCGTGATCGATCTTGTTGCCCGCGCATTTAACCGAAGTCGAAGCAACAATACCGCCGAGCGAAATAACTGCAACATCAGTCGTACCACCGCCAATATCGACGACCATATGTCCACGCGCCTCATAGATAGGAATACCAGCGCCAATAGCCGCGAGA
>MHUY01000016.1:11098-13701 GCA_001825115.1 Candidatus Yonathbacteria bacterium RIFOXYC2_FULL_47_9
TGGTCTGCTGGTCGACCGCAACTACTGATGGCTCGTTCAAGACGATGCCTTTACCAGGAATAAACACAAGCGTGTTTGCTGTGCCGAGATCAATACCGAGTTTTGTTACAAAAATTCCCATAGAATATGATTATGCGATTACAGGGATAGTTTCAGGCAGTGAACTCACACGCTCCACCTGAACACCAATAGCGCGAAGGCGGTTGTCCACGTCCTCGTAACCACGATCAATCGTGGTGTCCACATTATGGATGACAGACTCCCCTTTTGCAACTACGGCTGCGATAACAAAGGCAAGGCCTGCGCGAAGGTCGGGGCTCTGGAGTTTACGCCCATGGAGCTCTGACTTTCCTCGCACCAACACACGATGCGGATCCATCATGGTAATCTGAGCACCCATTGCCGCAAGCGACTCGGTATAGTTGAGGCGCCCCTCAAAAATAGTTTCAAACACCGTACTCTCACCCTCGGTCTGTGTAAGGAGTACGGTCATCGGCGCCTGGAGGTCGGTAGGAAACCCAGGATACTCGTGCGTCTTAATATCAACAGCTTTCAGGTGTGAAGGTGCACGAACAATAATCTCGCTCTTCTTGGTCTCTATAGAGACTCCTGCGCTACGTAGTGTTGCAATCGGTGATTCGAGATGGCGAGGATCGCAATGCGTAATATGAAGCTCGCGCGCAGCGAGTGCCCCAAGGACCAAGAAACTTCCTGCATCAATGCGGTCCGGCATCGTCTTGTAGGGATGTCCTTTCCCTGTAAGGAGTTTGCCACCCTTGATGGTAATAGTAGGAGTACCTGCCCCGGAAATCTTTGCACCGCAGGTATTCAAAAACTTGGCAAGCTCCTCAATCTCGGGTTCCATAGCTGCATTTTTAATAACGGTCGTTCCTTTTGCGAGGACTCCCGCCATCATAAATGTTTCCGTCACGGTCACACTTTGATTCTTAAGAAAAAATTCTGCACCCTTGAGGCCGCCCTTTGCTTCGACGACATATGAACCTTCGTTCATCGTCACCTTGGCGCCCATCTTTTCAAAACCATCAACAAAGAGATCGAGCGGGCGTGAACCAATAACGCAGCCACCGGGATGCGGGAATGATACTTTACCAAAACGCGCAAGGACCGGACCTGTCGCTACCACCGACGCACGCATCTTTCTTGCAATCCCTGGCGTAAGCTCAGTCGAGAAACCTTTTGGAATAGACACGGTGTACGTACCACTTTTGAGATGCTCCACCTCTGCTCCCATGTCTTTCAAAAGTTCGAACAAACGCTCAACGTCGTTAATCTCGGGAATATTGGTAAGGGTAACCGTATCACGAAAAAGAATGGTCGCCGCAATAGCCTTGAGTGCCGCATTTTTTGCACCCGTTGTACGCACCGTGCCGTGAAGTTTTCTCTCTCCGTTAAAACCGCTAATAACTAGTGAATCGCTCATATATGTTCATCATCTTACTATGCAAAACGCTGTTTTACCAAACGAAAATTGCGTGATGTAATACAGTACTTCGACGAGCTTTTAAATTCGAGGTACTATAAGGATATGCAGATTCTCACGGTTGCCCCTATTGTTCGCGGAGCCCTTCAGGGACATCTCTCTTATTTTTCAAAAGAGACCGTCCCTCTGGGTTCGGTTATTATGGTCCCTATCCGCACGCGGGAAGTCCCCGCCCTTGTCCTTGAATCAAAGAGCGTTAGTGACGCAAAGTCTGCACTCAAATCCTCTGAGTACGCGTTGCGTAAAATTACCCGCTTAAAACCACACCGTGTCTGGAATAATGCTTTTATGAAAGCTGCCGAAGAGACTGCGCAATTTTCCGCACAGGGTCTTGGAGAGACACTCCTTACTCTAACCCCAAAAACAATTTTGGATGCACACATAGATGGTACCCTTGATGAGGCAGAAAATAGCACTATTAAAAAATCAGCTTCAGGTAAAAAAATATTGGCCATTCAAAGCGACACAAAAACACGCCTCGAGGCCTACCAACAGCTCGTGCGTGAATCCTTTGCACGACATGAGTCTTTATTTATTTGTGTGCCAACTCTTGAGGAAGTAGAACGCCTTGAGCGCGAGCTCGGCCACGGCATCAAGGAATACACCTATGCTTTCCATAGTGTACTGACCAAAAAACGCCTCCTTGAAAAATGGTCAGGGGCACTTGCAGAAAAGCATGCGATTCTTGCCGTCGGAACACCTCAGTACCTTGCACTCCCCCGTTCATTTGACACTATCGTTATCGACGAGGAGCATTCGCGGTCATGGAAGACCCTCGCGAGACCCCTCATTGATATGCGTATATTTGCTGAGGCGTATGCAACCCTTAAAGGTAGCGCGCTTATCTTTGGTGCATCGATTCTTCGCACTGAAACACATAAGCGTATTCTTTCCGACGAAATTGGCGAATTTAATCGCATCAACAATCGTACGGTCGCTGAAATAAAAACGGGAATCATTGATCCTCGCACAGAAGAGAAACATATTCGCGAGATGACCGGCAAAAAAACAGTGCAAATTGTTGGTGATGAAATCCGTACCCTTATTGAAGGAGCACAAGAAAAACACGAGCATGTCTTTTTGCTTGCCGCACGTAAAGGCC
>MHUY01000016.1:13791-53492 GCA_001825115.1 Candidatus Yonathbacteria bacterium RIFOXYC2_FULL_47_9
CATAGCTGTGGACTCATTCGCACACCCGAGCACGGTGAGCACGAGACGTGTCCTACGTGTGCGGGGTGGCGCCTCGAGCCATTAGGCATCGGCATTGAACGCATAGAAGAAGAAGTCGCAAAACTTTTTCCTGACGCGCCCCGCTTCGTCTTTGACGGTGACCGTGTAAGGACCCGCGCGCAAGCGCGCAAACTCATTGCCCAATTTGAGAAGTCTATCGGAGGTATCCTCATCGGCACCCCTATGGCCGTTTCCTATCTTTTCTCAGTACCGCGCACCGCGATCATTTCCATTGACTCCCTTTTTGCAATTCCTGACTTTCGTATGAACGAACGCATCTTTGCGCTCATTCTCGCACTTCGCGAAAAAACAACCAAGGCTCTTCTCGTGCAAACACGCATGGACGACACGACCCTTCTCGAGCAGGCGCTCAAAGGCGACTTGCTCGCATTTACCGAAGACGAGCTTGGTCTCCGTAAAGCCTTTTCATACCCACCCTACGGCACCATCATCAAGATCACCCTTCGCGGTAAACGCGCCGAGCTTCCTCAAGAAGTTGAGCGCCTCAAAGCTTATCTCCTTGAGTACACCCCTATCTCTCCTCAAACCATAACGCGTGAACCTAAGAATATGTTTCGTATGCACCTCATTCTAAAACTTGCCGAAACAGTATGGCCCAACGATAAGCTACTCGCCAAACTCCGCGCCCTCCCCCCACAATTCACCATTGAGGTAAACCCCGATCACTTGTTATAACTTCAAAAACGTATCTAAATGTGTTATGGTTTCCCCATATGGTAACGATCGTTCAAAAAGAAGCGCCGGTACTGCGTGCACACGCGGAACCCGTCAATCCAAAAGACTTTGATTCTCCACGCTTAAAAAAGATCCTTGACGACATGAAGGCTGCCCTCGAAAAAGAAGAGGACGGCGTCGCGATAGCTGCACCGCAGATTGGCGTGCCCCTCCGTATTTTTGTCGTCTCACATCGCGCTTTTGAGTTTATCGAGGACGATATTCATGCCGAAGATATGCATAACACCACCTCGAGACCCATAGCGGCGCATAAAAAATCTCCCGCGCACGACATGGTCTTTATTAACCCGGAGATTACCAAGCTCTCGCGCAAAAAAGTGTGGGTCCCCGAGGGTTGCCTCTCGGTCCGCTGGCTCTATGGCGAGACCTCACGCGCCGACAAAGCGACCGTGCGCGCCTACGATGAGCATGGTAAACTTTTTACTCGTGGTGGCAGCGGCCTTATGGCGCAAATATTCCAGCACGAGACTGACCACCTAAACGGCATCCTCTTTATTGACCACGCACGCAATGTCGAAAAGATTACTAAAGAAGAAATGGAGCGTCAGCGTCTCGAACACGAAGGACACGGTCACTAAAATATGAATACTTCAAATCTCCACATCGCCTTTTGGGGCACTTCGCGCTTTTCGATAATCGTCCTTGAAGAAATGGCGCGCGAGGGCTTCCTCCCATCCCTCATCATCACCGCACCCGCAAAGCCAAAAGGACGCGGACTCGAGCTCACCCCGAGTGAGGTAAAAGTATGGGCGGATGCACACAATATCCCAACTCTTGAACCATCTGATATTCGTACTGAGGAATTTGCAAAATCTCTTGGCACCGACTGGGACCTTTTTCTTGTTGTCTCGTATGGCAAGATTATTCCCCGTACAATCCTTGACATGCCTCACCACGGTACCCTGAATGTACACCCTTCGCTCCTTCCAAAGCTCCGTGGCGCATCCCCCATCCAAGGCGCGATCTTAGAAGACTGCCCCGTAGGCCAACCTCACGAAGCGGGTGTAACCATTATGCAGATTGACGAAGAAGTCGACCATGGCCCTATTGTCGCACAAGAAAAAATGGTGATTGAAAACTGGCCACCAAAGGCGAGCGAGCTCGAGGAGATCCTGGGGACCTTCGGTGGCAAGCTTCTCGTAAAAACAATTCCTGAATGGATTGCAGGAAAGATAACCCTACAGGAACAAGATCACGACAAGGCGTCGTACATAAAAAAAATTACCAAACAGAGCGGGCACATCGACCTCAGCGATGACCCCGAGCGTATGTATCGAAAGATCCGCGCCTTTAATATTTGGCCGCGTGCATATCTCCTTACGGAGCACGGCGGTAAAGAGATTCGTGTCATTGTGACCGAAGCACACATGGAAGAAAGTAAGCTCATTATCGACCGCGTCATCCCTGAAGGTAAGCGTGAAATGACCTACGCCGATTTTTTACGAGGACAGAGGTAAAAGAAAAAACCGGACAGTGTCTCACGACATGTGTCCGGTTTGCGTTAAAAGATTTTTTTCGCACAGGGATTTCTCTAGTTTTATCCACACAACCTATTAAGTGTCTTCTGTGACATCAGGATAGTCAGAGGGTATGCTGAGCCTCGTCAGTAGATGAAACTATCTTTCAACAACCTGCCGCTCCTTTGGCTTAAGGGTGGAGCGCCACCCCAATTAAAGAACCCTCATACTTCTCTCCCCTTTCTTTTTGATACTGAATTAACCTGAATCAATCATAGCACTTTTTACATATTTTGTCAATACGTACTGCACTGAGATGCGAGCTCCCTACCAGCTTCCCCCTCCACCACCGCCACCTCCACCACCCGACGATCCGCCTCCACCACTGCCTCCAGGCGCAGATGATAATGACGTTGTGGCAAAAGCACCAAAACTTGCAAGAGAATTACTCAAAGTCCGCGCACTGAAATGTGAACTTGCGGGCCCCGAATACCACGATGGTGGCGTCGTATAGATACCCTCGAATTCTTTTGCCCATGCATTTTCAACCCCCAGCACCATCGCGTACGGCAAAAGTTTTTCAAATATCTCCGGTTTCTTTTCTGGCGCACTATGAAATGCTAACCGATCTTTTTCAGCAATCTGTAAATACATTTTAAGACCAAGAAGCTGTTCTTTTGTTGCGACACCAATTTCCGTCTTTGCAGGACTCAATCGGTATATAATCAAAAATATTCCGATCGAAACAATAAGGCCAATAACGACGGGGGACAAAACCATTTGAGGGTAGACACTTGAAACAACATCAAAAATCCATATACCTGCAAAAGAAAGGAATACGGCAACCCCCACTGCCTTACCACCCTTCCCCATCCTTCCTAAATTTTTATAATACCCCTTCTTCAAAAGTAAGTTTGCTGTCGAATTCTTAAGAATAGGTATCTGTTTATAAAAAACATTCTTTAGTTTAGAAAGTGTCACCGATTCTGAATGACCGCTTGAAAATAGAGACGCGAGAAGTTCACTGTCGAAAGTATTTGCAACATCAGAAAAATCTTTCAACTTCTCAAGCTTATAGTCAGACAAATTAAATATGCCGAGAATCTTATTTTCAAGGTATACAATCTTGAGATACCCCTTTGTAGCGAGATACACGATCTCAGCTGAAATACTCCCCGCGGAGATATCTTCGTGGAGAATTCCTACGACCTCCATAGGAGTCAGGTCGCCGGGTACATCATAGTACGGAACGATAACTCCTGCCCCTTTGGGGTCACGCCCCTTTTGACACCAATACCGAAACGAGAAGAAAAAAGTGCCAATAATCATCAATATTGAAATAACCCACGGCAAATAAACAAGGAACATATCCGTAACGATACTCAACGGTTGATAGGGTACGACGGTCCCTTTTGGGAAACCAACAGCCACCGTAAGGCCTTCCCCGGGGTTGAGGACACTAGGCACAGCAAACACAACAGACGTATTGCTTTCGATAGACGACGAACACTTGTTTGTACTTCCTTTTATCCCAACGTAACAAGCCTCTTGAATTATCGACGGGGTTATCGACGGAGGCAGGGTAACTCTTGCGCGGGCGGCGTATATCGGCATACCCCACTCATTGCCGGTAACATTCCAATAGACCTCATCTAGGTCCTCCAGTTTAGCAACTGCATTTGTTCCATGATAGGTGACGAGGTATGTTTTTTCACCCCTGAATGTTGTGTTTGGGTCGCCTATTTTTATGCGAATGTTTTTCCCAACATTTGAAACCTGGAATTGATATGGGGCTCCGCTCTCATCCACAACCACCACATCCTTGATGATCATTTTTTTACCCTCAGAAGAGTACGGGTATATGTCACGATAAATACCATGATGTTCAGCGGGTCCTGTTTGGTAGATGATTTTTTCTGTAACATCGATAGAGTTATCAGTATTAACGATGATATCTGCATCAAAAAAAGTAATGGCTTCTTGGTTTTGACCAATCATTTGTGCCGACACAAAGAACGGAAACCCGAGAGCAAATATGACACCTGTTGCAAGCGTATTCCAAAAAATTTTCATACTTCATATTATATACCACGAACAATCTATCTGCCATGTAGTACTACAAAAAACACCCCATTTTCGTGGGGTGTTTTTTGTAGTAGATTTTGGAACTATTTGATTTCGATCTTCTCGATAATCATATCCTCTACAGGACGATCACCGGGCATAGTCTTGGTATTCTCAATTGCGGTCACCACATCCATCCCTGCTGCAACACGACCAAAGACGGTGTGTTTAGTATCAAGGAAGTTGTTGTTTGCCGTGTTGATGAAGAACTGACTGCCATTGGTATTAGGGCCAGCGTTTGCCATAGAGATGGTGCCGATATCATTTCTGTTCTCAGCATGAATCTCGTCAGCAAACTGGTATCCAGGACCACCTGTCCCCCAGCCCGCCTGCTTTGCGGTGTCTTTTGAGAGTGGGTCACCACCCTGAATCATAAAGCCTTTAATCACGCGATGGAAGCGCGTACCGTTGTAAAATCCTTCATTTGAAAGTTTTACAAAGTTCTCAACAGTCTTTGGTGCCTTGTCGGCAAAGAGTTCGAGCGTAACAACGCCTTTATTGGTAGTAACGATTGCAGTAGTCATAGTTTTAATTGAATTGGCTTCTAATTTAGTGGTTGTGGTGGTTGTGGGTTCTGTAACTACGGGGATTTGCTCTATTGGCTGCAGAGTTTTCTGTGAGCCACTAACCCATACCACAAACCCGATAATAGCAACAGCAACAACGATAAGAATCATATTGGTTGTCTTCATAATACTTGTTGGATTATTTCTCGCGTCCAAAACGGAGAAGGTTCTTGATCATGCCCGCACCGCGGCGTGCAAGACTGCGTTCTTTTGTCTTGTAGGAAGTGAGCTCTCTCATGAGCTCGGCACGCATATCATCAATGGCCGCGTAAAGGTCGTCTTTTTTAGAGACCGCACGAAATTGTTTACCGCGTACCGTCATTGATACTTCAGCACGGAAAATATCACCTGACTGATGATGATTGGTTGTCTTTCCGATCTCAACATACAGAAGTGGGTTTTCCTCATCGTGTGGAATCGCAAACTTTTCGAGACTCTGAAGCTTTTCTTCGACATACGAAGATATCGCATCCGTCATCTCAATATTAATTGTTTTTATTTTGATCTGCATAGATCTATTATATCGTCAAACGAAGAGCGGTGCAAACAAAAAATGTTTTGTTTATTCCGTCCGAGTGCCGACGATATATAGTACTCTATATATCACTTCGAATCAGGAATCGACAAGATTTTCCCCGGACTGTGGTGCCCAGAAATAATCCGTATCTGCTTTGGATTGATGCTGAAGTACGCCGCAACAAGCTCGAGAACCCGCCTATTGGCAAGGTTTTGTTCTGCGGGATCTTTGACCGATACCAAAAAGGAATCCTCCGAGACTTTCTCGAGTGATTCCTTTTTGGCTCCTGCCGCTACGCGGACCCTGATATACATTCCTAGATTAGATTACCTCCACAAGAGACATGTTGGTGCCGCCCGTACGACCAAAGGGTACTCCTGCAGCAATGACCACCTTGTCACCCTTTTTCGCAAATTTGTTTTTAAGAACGTACGCACGAACAGTCTTCATTACCTCATCAATCGTGGTGAGCTTTTCAATGTGTACGGGGTAACAACCGAACGAGAGTGCCACTTGCTCTATGACGTGACGTTTTGGACTCATTACGATTATTGGTTGTTCTGGACGATAGCGAGAGATCATGCGCGCGGTGAGTCCGGACTCAGTAAGAGCAATAATTGCCTTTGCACCTATCGTTGATGCGGTAGAAACTGCCGCAAAGGTCACGGCATCTACAATATCCTTGTAGCTACTGTCGGTGCCACTTTCTGCCGAAAAAATATCACCGTAGAGGGCTTCGCGATGAGGATAGTTTTGCTCCACCATATTGGCAACCTTTGCCATCATCGCAACCGCCTCCGTAGGATATTCTCCAAGAGCGGACTCCTCCGAAAGCATTACGGCATCTGCCCCATCAAGAATAGAGTTTGCAACATCTGAAACCTCGGCGCGTGTTGGCACCGGCGACTTGATCATCGACTCCATCATTTGTGTTGCCACAATAACTGGCTTACCCGCAGCATTACATTTTTCAATGATCATCTTTTGCAAAATAGGTACTTGCTCTGCAGGCACCTCAACCGCAAGGTCTCCACGAGCAACCATTACCCCATCCGCCTCGGCAATAATTGCATCAATATTTTCAATTGCCTCTTCTGTTTCGATCTTTGCAATAATCTTTCCTGTTGCTTTAGCTTTCGTCAAAATACCGCGAAGCTCGGTTACATCCGAAGGTCGGCGCACAAACGAAAGCGCAAAGAAATCAACCTTGTGCGCTACACCAAAGAGAAGGTCTGTTTTGTCTTTTGCCGTCAAACAACTGATCTTGAGCGAGACACCAGGGAGATTCACGCCACGGCGGCCCTTGGTCTCTCCTCCTACGATGACACGACATTTAATTTCTTCTCCTTTTACCTCAAGCACCTCGAGACGCTTCTTTCCGTCATCAAGAAGGATTGGGTCGCCTTTTTTGATTTCTTGAGGAAGCGCTTTGTAACTTACGAATGCTTTCGTCTCATCGCCCACGCATGCCTTGGTAGTGAGCGTAAAGATAGAACCATTTTTGAGCATAACGCGCTCCTGATAAAAATCACCAATACGAATCTTGGGACCCGAGAGATCTTGTAAAATAGAGATTGGCGCGCCAAGTTTTGTTGCCACCGCCTGAATGTTTTTCACTCGTACCGCATGCTCCTCATGAGTACCATGCGAAAAGTTTAGACGACATACATTCATTCCTGCCTTCACCAGGTTGGTAAGCATAATTTCACTTTCCGATGCGGGGCCGATCGTTGCTACAATTTTTGTCTTTTTCATGGATGGGTTGCTTATAGTTAATGAGCCCACATTATATCAGAAAACGCTAGTCTCCGCAAAATAAGGCTCTATTCAGATATCTTTGCTTTTTTCGTCCATTTTGCTATGATGCAAATTGTATTCCGCGGTAGCTCAGTGGTAGAGCAAGCGACTGTTAATCGCTTGGTCGTAGGTTCGATCCCTACCCGCGGAGCATAGTAGAAAAAACAGGCTTTAAACGGTCTGTTTTTTCATTTAAGCCTTTAAATACAACGTAGTTTTTAGGTTCGAACTCTCCGTTTATTGCCTTCGCACATTTGATGCCTTCTACGAGTTTGTTTACCGCAATATCGTTATAAATACTAAGGTTTTCATCATCCCAGACTAGGTTCGAACCTAGTCTTGAGAGTATGTTTCTTTTTGCCTGCATACTCCCCTTCTCAAGTACTTCTTTCGTACAAAGAGTAAGGTCTACAATCTCGTTCATCCGAGAAAACCAATCAACCCTACCTTTTCCATCACCAGCAACTGCATACTGTTTATTCAGCGCCAGTAAATCATCTTTGTATTCACCGTCAGTAATCTGTTCGTCGCGAAGCATGGCTCGCAAGCGAGTCTTCTTTGCTTCATATTTACTTTTATCTGCCTCCACCTTTTGCGCGATAAACACACTGTCGTTAATTTCCTTATCCTTTAATTCAACAATGTATTTTTTTGACCACTCAGCAAACTCCTTCGAAAAAGTCAGGTTGTCGTCGACAAACTTCACTAACTCTTCAGTAATCCTTGCCTCAGAAAGTGCTTTGTACGGTTGAGCAGCCTTCTTTTTCTTTACATTGTAATAGTAGGTAAAAGTGAGGTACTTTGGATTTTCCAGCTTTTCTATTTCCCTCTCGCATTTAGGGCAATGGGTTCTATCCAAGTATGCAAACTTGTTCTTGCAATCACATATAACCTGGCACTTTACATCTTGCCCCATAAACGCTCCCTCGTCTGACTGAACAAACCCAGCGAAGGTCGTCTCATGACGTTGAGATTTTGGTATGTTTTTCTTCGAAAGAAGAGCTCTAACTTTCTCGTGCTCGCCCTCGGTAATAAGTCGAGGGAGCGAAGAATCAAGCTCGTATCGTTCACCGCCGTATGTGAAAAATCCAGCATAAGTAGGGTCCTTCAAAATCTCATATATTCGCGAGAGAGTAATCGGTGCACCGCCAATTCTCTTTCTCTTCACCGTGGTCAATTTTAGCTCTTTTATGGCATACCTATGCAGCTTGCCTGCCGAGTATGTCCCCGTTAAAAACATTTCAAACAACGTTTTTATTGCCTTGAGCCTCAGGTCATCAACAATCCACCTACGATTGCCCTTTTCCTCTGTTTTATCATTCAAGAACCCTAGTGTGGCAACTCCGTGCGGTACACCCATACTTGCCTTTTTCGTCTGCCCTCGCTTTACGTTCACCGAGAGGTCTTTAACAAACTGTTTCCCCTGACTGAACTCGACGGACATCACAATCACGTTATCCCAAGGGTAAAAAACTTTATCATGCGTGATGATTGCTTTTATAACCCCAGAACTCAGAAGGTCGATGATCTGTCCCCCTTCGGTCATATTTCTTGCAAGGCGATCGAGCTTCCAGCAAACAATGGAGTCAATCTTTCCTGAAAAAACCATTTCCATCATTCTTGAAAACTCTTTTCGCTCGTGCTCTTTTTTAGCAGACTTACTTTCCTTAAAAACTTCAACAAACTTTGGGAGATTGTAGAAACTGGAAATCCTCGCTGCTTCATCAATCTGACTATCAACAGAAAGCATCTGACGATCCTCCGCCTCCGAAGACTTACGGTTGTAATTCCCCACCTTCAACTTCGTGAAATCTATAGTGTTGTTCATAAACAAAAATGAGGTAACGACATTTAACTTTTAGTTGCTACACCAAGAGAACGTCATTACCTCGTTTTTATTTACAAAATACTCATAGTTTCCTTGGGTATTCTTGTAATTCTCTTGGTGTAGCTTTTGTATTTTAGCACATTTTTCTGGCAATACGCCACACTTATCCTTTAGATAGCATCTACTGGAACTTGATGGTGGGAGTTTTAAGGGCTCTGTATATGACTCAAGTAATGCATACGCAAATTTGAGCATTTTCACCAGTTTTTATGTAGCCACGGTATTTGAGATGCACAATGCAAGCCCTTTGGGTAAAAACTAGTTTCTATTTTTATAAAAACTCGGTATTTCATTTTTACTTGTATACTTCATTCGCATCTGGAGATACTACGGCACAGATCAGACGGCAGGGTGGTAAGCGTGACAACCATTTCCCCTGCTTTCGCATCTGTGCCTTAACACCCCTTTTGATTTGCCACGACTGCTTACCTGCATTCATGGTTTTGTTGGAGCTTCTTTCTACTCTCTGCCCCAAAAAGAGTTTATTGTGACATTTTCTTAGGACCTTTTTACAGACCCTGCATTACCTGCGCACTTGCGTAGACAATTCAGGATTAGCAACTTTCATCTTCAAACCCTCCGCTAAAATGTTCAGAAAAAGCAAACCAAGTTTGTTTAATTCATCTTCAGAAAAAGCATTGGCTTTCTCTTCGCCAACTTCTTTAATGAGCACCTTCTTCAAATCCGTTTTTGCCTTTTCGCTTAGCTCCATCCACTAATCAGAACATTTCCAGGGAAACAAATCGCCGTAAATCCTTGTAAAAGACGATTTTGGCATTATTAAAAATACCCTTTATATTAAAGGGTATTTTTAAGTACTATTAAGTTTTCCACTCATTTACCAGGTTTTACCTGTTGTTTCTTTTTAACGTACGTATCCTTGCTGATGCGACTAATTTTAATCCTGCAAATGTAACGTCCATCCTTTCTGATAATAATTGTAGTAGGCTTATATTTTAACTTGCTGTAAAGTGGGTTTACTTTGACACAATTCCAGTACTTATCTGCCTGATCTACATAATTTTCAACATAAATACAGTCATTATTTTTTGTATCAGATAAATCATATAATAGCTGCCCGCTACTCCCGTTAGACATCTTTTTTTCAATTGGTTGCCCGTAAACCTTATTAACAATCAGTGTGTACGTACCCTGCCCATCTATTACCCCTACTACCGTGAGTTCGCTCACGCCTCCTTCACTAGGGGTTTCTGGGTATAACCTACCTATTTTCGCCCTAGCATCGCGTAAAATAGGTAATTTTAAGCGTATCTCAGTAGCAATATCTCGAAGCATTTCGTTGCTTACTGAATTATAAGTCTCATCAGTTTTTTCTACATGTATTGATAATGGGATAGAGTCGCTCTCTGAAAAGATCTCATATTCATTCTGAAAGTTTTTTGTATCCATCTTAAAAAACTTCCTGCACTGTACTTTCCATGCAATATAGAGTTCTCGAACTTCGTGATAATACAATGAGTCCGAAGCAATGTTTCTTTCAGCAATATGGCTTGGAGTACATGCCGTTATAAAAGCACCGACATCAATAAGTTCCTCAATTTTATTTGTTTGGTCTTCTAGTGGGAACTTTCCCAAGAATTCTGACAAGTCCATAAATCGCGGACGGACTAGTCCCCTATTTACAGTATTTTTCTCTTCCCCTTTGTTCCCCGCTTTTTTCATAAATATGGTAATATACTAGCACAACTGAATAAAGAAGTAGCCTAAACTATTGAGCAATCGGTGGCATGGCGAAAAAGTCCTGACAGACATAAAAAACCCATCATGTGGGGTTGTCTGTCAGGCCATACAGGGAAACTTGTATGAACGGCTTCGGTCGTTGACCACGTGGTGGGCTTTTTGTTGTTAAGCCACACCACAATTTTATAAAAAATAATCTTGCTGGATATGGGAAACACACATAAAAAAATCGCTGGTGTAACACTCTTTCTTTTCATAATCACGCCATCGATAGCACTTGCCTCGTGGTGGAATCCATTCTCGTGGTTCAAGCAAAGCAACTCCAATCCACAGACTAAGGCACAATCAACGGTGGTGCGCGACAATACCGTTGTTGCCTCCATAGAAACTCCTCGTGTAGCACAGAAAGAAACTAAAGTGTCAGCGACCCAGCCCTCACTCACAACACTCTCAAACAAAAAGATTATCTCAAAAATGAAGCCGGCTGTCGTTTATATCGAAACAACTGATAGTGCTGGGAGCGGTATGATTTTGAGCCAAGATGGATATATTCTCACGAATGCTCATGTGGTATACGACACCTCTACCGCAAAAATTAAACTTTCAGACGGCAGAGTTTTTACTGCTTCAGTAGTCGGTAGGGATGAAAATATTGATTTAGCCGTTTTAAAAATTGACGGCAGTAATTTCCCTAACGTTAAATTAGGAGATTCTGATAATGTTGCTCAAGGGGACGAAGTCTTCACTCTTGGCTATCCTTTTGGACTCGAAGGAGATGTAAGTTTTAAGGAGGGAACAATTTCAAGAACAATTTCGGACAAAAGCGCCACATACTTAGAGACTTCTGCTGAAATTCATCCAGGGAACAGCGGCGGACCACTAGTCAATAAGTATGGGGAAGTTATCGGGATAAATACTGCATCATTAGGTAGTTCAATAAAGGGAGTAGTTATTGGAGAAACTATAAAGTTAGCTATACCAGTAAATGTTGCGATTTCTCTCATTCCTGATTTAAAAAGGGGCAGAAATGTTGTTATTAAACACGAAAAACCCACAACGGTAGCGGCTTCTGGAGGCTCCAGTTCTACTGAAGGAAACTCCACTGCTGTAACATTTGCAATGAAAGCACA
Organism: Candidatus Yonathbacteria bacterium RIFOXYC2_FULL_47_9; assembly: GCA_001825115.1. Classification (GTDB taxonomy): domain Bacteria; phylum Patescibacteriota; class Minisyncoccia; order Phycocordibacterales; family UBA1550; genus UBA1550. The sequence continues at coordinate 25,788 of MHUY01000016.1, forward strand.
GTGTGCTTCATACAAGGACAAAATTGAAGATGAAATTTCTAGTATAAATTATTCTTCAAAAACCCGAGCTGAGACTAAAGATGGGGCAGGGGCAGGAATGACCGTTCGTTTTGGAGAAATCTTCTACAGTCCTGTTACTAACAGCTGTCTGTACACAGAAACAGTCTTTATGGATAACACATGGATGATCGGTACTCAGTTCGCCTATGCCATTCCTGGACTAACTGCAGAACACCACACAAGTGTCACATACAGAATTATAGACGTCCTGGAAAACAACGGATTATACGCGATTGTGCTAAATCCGGGCGAGTGGGCAAAAATACTTAGCGGTTCCCCAAAAGTTACCGAATTTCACAACAAGGTTGATTATTATAAGGGAAAATAGAATTCTATGAATACACCCGACACAAAAGACATGCAGCAACGGATTGATGAAGAAGTTTCAGAAAGTCATTTTTACGGCTGGAATCTTCTTATTAACGGACTTGTCGCCATGGCCCCTGCAGGCGTAGTTATTCAGATCCTAAAAGAGCTAGGCGTGCGTGGTGGCTTAGTGATTGCAGGTATTTTCTTCGGATTTATTTACTTAGTAGGGCTTGCTAGAGAAAAAATTAGTAGTAGGAAAAATAAAACATTCACGGAGGGCGACAATCGGTAACGAAGTTTCCATAATTTGCACATGAAAACCTTTGCAAAAAACATCCTAAAATTTCTTAGGCTATACCTTTATGCACTTTGGATAGGGCTACTTAATTTACCGCGCCTTATTCTTGGAATGGCACTTTTCTTTTTACCAATTTATATACTAGGGAATGCTACATTTTTCATTCTTCCAAAAAATGAACTCTTCAGCCTCTTTAGCTCTATATCTGCAATTCTGGCAGGCCTTTACATTTTAGAGGAAACTCGGTACGGGGATTTTGTTAAACGTATCTTTCCTTTTTAATACCGACTTTTCTTAAACATAATTTACTATAAAAAACATGAACGAAAAATTCACAATCCTCGGCGAAGTATTCGAACGTAAACATTTTCCCAATATAGCCAGAATGTTCGATAGAGACCCATCTAACACCGAGCAACAAATTCAGTCTATCGCAAATGCCTGGCATGAAGGCAGCATCGTGTCCGCAGCAATAGCATTTGAAAGCGATTTAGGATATAAATAACAATCAAAAATCATGACATCCTTAGTTATTTATGAGTATCAATGTAATAATTGCAGAAATGGGTTTAACAAAGAGAAAAGGCGCGCAGTGTGCCCATATTGCAGGACAAAACCACCAATCTCAGGTCACTTCAGGGCTTGGTGCATAAGGAACGTAATACCGCGTCTTAGGAAATTCCTTCCATAAAAACAAGACTCCTTAGGTATGCCAAAAACTATACAAATACAACTCCCCGACAACCTAAGCCATTGGTTTGGACAACAAGTGTATTTAACACGTGGCCTCAATAATTCTGTACGCGTAGCCTCTGTTGAGAAACACAAGGAAACAGAAAAACTTATTGGGAAATATGCCCACGAACAAATGCCCGACCAACCAAGAATGGCAGAATTCCTGCTTGCCGGCACGACAGAAGCAACCATCACCAATGATGGCATAATATCCCTCCATGAAGGCTTGAGCCGTCACCTGGGAAGTGCTAGCTACCAAACAGTGGAAACGCCAGAAGGTCTCGTCATAAAGCGCCTAGAGTCATTTTAGGCCGCACCTTTCCTGGAAGGCCCCAAAAAGGTTAGGTTTGGTTAAGTCACCTTCCCCTTTATTGGCTTCACTACATACCACTATAGACATGTTTAACAATCCCCAGCATTTCTTGCGGGGAATTGTTTTTACCTCCAATGCGCCCCTTTAAAGTATTGTAGAAATTAACAGCACTAAGTTTTACCTTAAAATCTACATTCTGCATCGCCAGAAACATTAACTGCTTTTCCATAAACTTATCGTTGAAACCATCCGCCTCAATCAACTGATTGATTCTACGTAAAATGTTAGGTTTGGTTAGGAGATCGCTTGCCATCACTCTACATGTGCCGTAACTCGTTTGCCCAACCTTTTTATCGTTCCCAACATTAATTCCATAGGCCTTAATGTAACTCTGCGTCCCGTTTGAAAAATAACCAACCTTTCTTGTGAACAACTCACAAAATAACTCTTGCTGAGCATTTAAGCCGTCTTTGTTTACCATTCTGTTTCCACGCGCCCCACCTTTACTCAAGAGGGCATCCGTTACTCTCTCTTTAAGTTCTGGCAACTCGAAGTTCACGCCAATAGGCTTATTCGCCTTTTCTTGTAGGGAGGATTGTTCCTTGTTTTTTGCGCGATGCATACAATTCATTATCACATGAATCGCCATATATTAGGAGCCTCAACCTGCTGTTTCCACAGTTTCTTGAAAAGCTCCATCAAGGGACACGGAATCCTAAGAAATCCTAAGATATATAAACTATCTTTTAGTTAAGAAATTAAGCAATTCAGCTCTATTTACATACCTTTTACCTCCGATGTTTACTTCCTTTAGACTCCCTGAAATCACCAACTTCTCTAGCTTGGCAGTTGATATAATCTTTTTCCCAGAGATGTCCTTAAATGAGACATATTTTTGATCAATTTCCTTTTGTGTGTCTTTTTTATATTTTTTAAACGAAACTTTTTCCCCAGAGGCAATGTCGGTGACGGTGGCCCTGGACATAATACGTTTCATTTGGGGGGCGACAATAGCTAACATCGACAGCTCTTCCCCATTGAAATACTCTACCTTATTCAACCCAAAACGAAGTCCAATATCATTCCCGATTCTCATGGCGTCATTCTTGTCCTCTACATAAACAATGCAATCCCCGCCTTCCAAATCGTGAGGCTGGCTATTTTTCGTCAGATAATGCTCCATGGACCTAAAAAGGCTCTCCTTTGACCGCCCCGAAGGGTGCCACAGAAAATCCGATGGTGAGATTCTAATATATTCTCTTTTGGTCTTTTCTTTCATTGTTTTATAACCACTCTCTGAATGAACCCCGAGAAACCCCATCTGCTTTCGTTAAGGTGAAGACTACTTCGCCCCACTCCCCGCCCCAACTTTCCGCACCACGTATTCAAACACACGCTCTTGCACGAACTTCTTGAGCTCGGGACTCTGGTCGAGTTTTTGATAGAGACTAAAGTGGCTATCGAGGACACCCACAAGTTCATCTTGGAAAAGTGTATCGAACTTAAGCTTAGCCGAGTCTTTACTGTTATTCTTGATCGAACCTTGTAAAACATCACTTTTCAAAAGTCGCATACTTAGGTCATTCAAAATAACACGATCGGCATCATTAAAGTTTGTCCCGTACCGCTCGTTGATCTCCTTAATGATTTTCGACAACGCATCAATTTCTTCTTCACTTCCACCACGTTCGCTTCCACCGCCACCCATGGGGTCAATCTCTCCGTCTTTGTTTTCCAGAGCGACATTCACTTCTCCTTTCTTCTCAACCTTGTATGATTCCATATCAATTGCTTCGAGCACTTCGTATGGAAGAGGATTCTCGCGGCGGGGAAGTTTTTTCAACAAGTACTTTAGGAAAATATATAGCTTCTCGAGTTGTGGATCCTCAAAGGTTACAATCTGCGAAATGAATGCGTACTTCTTGAGATAATCGGCAACAACCGACTTGAAATCCTCCATTTCTTCCTCAGTAAGATTTTCTGAAGTAATGCGTGCAATCACCTCATCAATAATATGATTGAGCTTATCTGGTGTTGCCCCCGCAAAAAGCTCATCCACGAAACCATTCACCTCAAAATCGCTAAAAAATTTAAATCCGCGCACATCACGCTCAAGGTCATGCAAGATATTAGGGTTTGTGGCCTCTGAAAGAATGGTTGTTGTATAGTAGGGCTGAAATGCTTCCTTTATTTCATCAGTGTCGTTCACAAAGTCGAGGACAAATGTTTCATTCTTACCGTATGTCGTACGATTAAGGCGTGAGAGTGTCTGCACTGCATTCACCCCCCCCAATTTTTTATCAACATACATCACCGAAAGAAGTGGCTGGTCAAACCCTGTCTGAAACTTTTCTGCGACAATCAAAAATTTATACTCATCCTTTTTAAACTCTTCTGCCGTTAAACTTTCCGAGACACCATTCATTTGTGTTTCAGTGTATTCAAGCTTTGTATCAGGGTCTTTGACAGTACCCGAAAATGCCACGAGTGCTCTATGTGCATAACCATGCTCTTTAAAATACTTATCTATCACAAGCTTGTAGCGTACCGCGTGAAGTCTCGACTTGGTAACTACCATTGCTTTTGCCTTCCCTCCAATCAATCGCTCAATCTTTTCCTCAAAATGCTCTGTCATAATAGCAACCTTCTTCTCGATTGCATGCTCATGTCGCTCTACATATCCTACCAAAAGTCGCTGAGCTTTCTTCTTGTCAAATTCTGGGTCATCCTCAACTTTCTTCAGGAGCCCGAAATATGTTTCGTACATCGTATAGTTTTTGAGAACATCGAGAATGAATTTTTCCTCAATCGCCTGCTTCATAGAGTACAAAGAAAACGGCACAAACTTTCCTGTTAGTGCATCTTCGGTACCGAAAAGCTCCAATGTCTTTTGTTTTGGCGTAGCAGTAAAAGCAAAAAAGCTGAGGTGTGGCGCTGACACCTTTCGTGCCTTCATGCGTTCAATAAGCTGGTCCTCGACAGTCTTGAAAGCACTCTCGGCTTTCTCTTCGTCCGTCTCCGCCTCGTCCAGAGATAGCACCTGACGCAAATCAGCAGCCGATTCCCCCGACTGAGAAGAGTGGGCTTCATCAACAATGACAGCAAAGCGTTTCCCTTCGATGTTCTCCACTGCGTCAACAATTACAGGGAATTTCTGAAGCGTGCTTGTGATGATCCGCACACCGCTTTCAAGAGCTTCCTTGAGCTCCTTTGAGCCGTTTTCAATATGTCTCACCAGCCCAACTACCTGGCTAAAACTTTTGACGGTATCCGAAAGTTGCTTATCGAGTACACGGCGGTCAGTAATCACAATCACCCCATCAAATACATTTTCTCCTTTGTCGTTGTGAAGCGAGGCAAGTCTGTGCGCAGTCCATGCGATGGTATTGGACTTTCCAGACCCTGCACTATGTTGAATAAGGTAATTCTTCCCAGCACCATGCTCTTCAGCATCTCTTACTATTCTTCGCACTGTTTCGAGCTGGTGATAGCGAGGGAAGATGATTTTATTCTCTCTTCTTTTCTTTCCATTCTTATCTTCTTTTTCCTCAGTAACTTCCTGAATAAAATTGTGAACAAGGTCAAAGATACTATCCTTCGCCCATACCTCCCCCCAAAGATAATGCGTCTTGTACTTCCCTTCTGGTGCTGCTGGATTCTCTGACGATCCCTTGTTCCCCTTATTGAATGGCAAGAAATATGTAGTAAGCCCTGATAGTCGTGTCGTCATATACACCTGCTCGGTATCAACAGCAAAGTGCGTGAGGCAACGCTTGAATGAAAGTAGTTTCTCCTTCTGGTCACGGTCAGTTTTATACTGCGCGACCGCGTTGATAACATTCTGCCCTGTAAATTGATTCTTGAGTTCAGTAGTAAAAAGTGGAAGCCCGTTCACAAAAAGCACCATGTCAATCGAGTTTTCATTTTGTGCGCTGTATTTTACTTGGCGCATCACACTCAAGATATTTCCCGTATAGTCAGCTACGGTCTCAGGGTTTTTATCGTTCTCTGGCTGGCGAAACGCCATCGTGACACGCACTCCACGGTCGGTAATACCGCCACGGAGCACATCAAGGAGCCCGCGCTCTACAATTTCTTCATCAAGACGTTTCAAAAATTGTGCAGAAGCATCATCACCATATTGTTCTACAATTTTCGCCCACGCATCACTTTGAGTTTTCTGAACGAACTCAAGTACAAGTTCTGAGTCCATCGCAAGCGATTTGTTGTACATGCTTGCTGTTCGTGAGCGATAGCCATGAAGCCCCGCGAGCTCCTGCTCGATGAATTCTTCAAACCCTGATTCTCTTGTGTTTGTTTTCATATTTTGTGTTTAAACAATTGGGCTTATCTTTACAACAGGTTCTACTTTTATTTCTGCGCCTTGCGCTGGCTTCTTTGTGAACATTTCTACTATTGGTGTGGCAAATTGTGCTAGCATCCCGCTTTCAGCTTTTTCCTCCTCGGGAAGATGCCCGTCAAGCGATGGGTGTCGATAAATTGTTTCCATCGAATAAAGCACAAAATCAAGTATATTCTTTTGATAAACATTATCACTAAATCTTTTTGACAAAACATCTGTATAACTCTCAAGTGCCTTTGCGGTAGCTGATTTAAAAGCATAACTTTCAAGTAAGCGACGCTCTCTAGAATATTGAACTGCTGAATACCAAACTGCAAAAAGCCCTGGAGCTGAATAACTTATCTTATACAGGAAAAATGTCCATGAAAAAACGTCCGGCATTTTTACAAAGTATGCAATTAGTCCAATGTTTGCACCCCAAAGGATAACACTTAGGCCGAGAAGCCATCTCCACAATTTCGCATTCCCTTGAAGGATTGTTTGCCTTTCTCGAAACGAATGCGCCAGTCCTGCACCAGTAAGGAAACCATACGCATCAACAATTTCTTTTTGATAACCCGTTGCTTCGTCTTTGATTCTGGAGATGTGTTGCACGTCCTCACCTGCAGAACTTTTTAACATATCTATTTCTTCCCGTGATTTTGTTATTTCAGACAATAACGCATCGCTCGTGCTCTTGTGCCCCTTTATTTGCTCAAAAACAGCGAGAACACCTTCGTCTTCATCTTCCACAGATTCTTTTGTCGACTCGAATTTTTGAACATACGCGTCAAACGAGGCAACAAGCTGTGCGATTTTGGAGTTAGCCTCGGTAGCAGAAGTTACCAATTTTGAGATAACCTCTCCCTTGGTGGAGGTTAAAGATTCCTGCGCTGTGACATTTTGAGCTGATGTGGCAACATTAGTCTTGTGTTTCTTGATCTCGTTTTTAATATCAACGATATCAGCGACAAGCGCTTTTGCCTCAATGAGGCTCTGTTTGATTTCTGATAACGTCATCTCAACCTTTGTTGGCGTTACACTTTGTGTATTTTCATTTTCCATATTGTTGTTAATTAATTTTAATTTTCCCTGTTACCGCATGCGAGATGAGGGAATATTTATATTCCTCAAGAAGCTTAATTGATGTTTTAATATTACTCCTTACTAAGTTCATTTTTTTTAATAACGATTCAATTTTTTCTTCAACATCCTTTGATGGAACTCTAATTTTCTCTGATAATAATATTTTTATATTCAGCGGTTTATTACGTCCTGCGGAACCCCTTGAAGATTCGTTAAGTAAGTGGTCACCAAATTTTGTCATTAACAGTGCTAATAAGTATTCTGTTTTTATGACACCATCTCTTATTAAATGATATCTGTGAGACACAACGCATTCACTTTCATCCTTGCTCGCAAGCGCAACCGCACCTTCCCATGCAAATTGTCCACTTATAATAAGATCTCTTGGAACTACTATATAAAAATCAGATTCCTTTATTTCTTTACCTAACTGAGGATCTTTATGGAAAAGCCCTCTACCTCTATTGTATAAACCTAAGGCGATATACTCTGAGTTATCTTCGATATTTATAGGTTTTTCGGCAAAGTTAAATAAGTTTTTAATCCTTATAATTTCTCCTTTACCATTTTTCTGCTCATCCATTGCGATCGAAACCACTTCTTCTTTTAATAGTTCAATTTGTCTTTCCTTTTTTGCTATAATATGATCAATAAATGCAAGTTTATGATCCAGATATTTTACTATTTCGTTTTGTTTATCGGTAGGAATTTTTATAACCGGAAAATTCATTAAAATTTCATTTTTTAATGTCCATCGATGGTCTGCAGAAACACCAACTCCATAAGGATGAAAAATTTTCTCAAAATAATGTTTTTGAAAAAAATAGTTATAAAATTGTGAGTTGGTGTCAAAATCTTTTTTTCTAAGAGTTGAGTAGGCAGGGCTTATGATGCCTTCGTATTTTGACGCATCTACAAAACCTCTCAGGAGATCCATTGGATTTAACACAATGTCTCCTTTGTATATGTGTCTGTATCCCTCGTAACTAGACGCAATTTGTCCTTCGTTATTAGAAATATTTCTCTTCTTAATACCGCTAAGTGTTAAAGAAAGGACATCTGCTTCAGAGTTGTCAAAAGACTTTTCCTTAATAAGATTAAAGACTTCCTTAACTTTTGCTAACTCCCAATCTTTCGGAATCATTCCCAACCACTCAACACCCGAATCTTTATATTCAGGGTAGTGTTCGTATTTTTTTGTGAGCTTTAGTGTTTGCATATGTGTTATTTCTCTTTGTCAGTTTTTGGAGCAGGAAGCTCAAGTGACTCAATTTTTTGTAGCTGTACAACACCACTTAGGTCACCATAGATACCAACAGTATTTTTGATAACCTTTTGAATCTGCTTTTCTTTTTCCGCCCAAGATTTCTCGAAGTAAATTCGCTCTTTATCCAGAGATGATTTCATGTTTGAAAAAGTTTCTACGATAACCTCTATCTTTTGCTTGAATTCGTTACCAGACAGATAGCTGTACAAGATTTCCATCTTGTCATTCTTCCCTACGGACATCAATTTTTCTCTGGAAACAAGCTCAAGTGTGTGTCGAAGGGCTGTTGCTATCGATACGGCCAACTTAATATCACATATCCACACACCGTCACGCTGAACGATACCCTCTACACCATTAGGCAGCACAGAAGATACGATAATCGCTATATCAGCTTTAACACTACGTTGATCTTCCTTTAACTTTGGAATCCATCCTTCAGTCCAAGACTTTGTTTTCTTTGACTCCCAGATTATTTTCCCACACTCAACACCCGCTTTAGTTTTTACGGTTTGTATCACATCAGCACCAGTAACACCCTTAGGGACTGGCGAAATATCATCGTGGATAAATTCTGCCTTCAAGAGCTCTTCGAGTTTTATCTCTTGTACTTCTCCTTGGGTTTGTTGTGAACCTTGTTCTAGTTTTCTTGCTAGCTCATCCTTTGCTTTTGTAACATCTGATAGTTTTTTGTTGATCTGATCTATTTCAGATTGTTTTGCATCTGTCGCTTTTTTAGATGCCTCCTCTTCGATTTGTTTCCTTTCTTCAGCAAGTTGGCGTGTTTTTTCTAGCTCGAATGACTCTTGGTCATCTTTTAGTTTCTGATTTCCTTTTATGAGAACAAGCTCATTTTGACGAGCCTCTTTTAATTTTGCATCCTTCTCAGCAAGTTGTTCCTCAAGAAGGAGGTTCTTCTCTTCTGATGCTACTTTTTCTGCCTCAGCATCTTTTAAAATCTGAGCCTTAAGCTTTTTCTCAAGTCCCGCTTTCTCTTTCTCTAGCTTTTCAGAGGACTCTTTTTCAATTGACGCCCTCATATCCTTTTCTTTTTCTTCAAAATCTTTCTTGAGTTTATTTTCTATTTGGTGCGTCAAAACATCATCAATCGATATTGACTCTCCGCAGTTAGGACACTTTATGTTTTTGATATCGTCTTTCATAATTTTACAGTTGCTTAAGTAGCACAAGAAGCTCATTCTCGACTTTTTCAATATCTGTCTCTATTGCCTCTAAGCTTCGTGGTGCCTCGTACTTGTAGAAGTAGCGTGTGAACGGAATCTCGTAGCCAACAATACCAACCTTGCCATCTTTTGCATCACACACAGACTCATTTATCCATGCATCAGAAACATACGGTTTCACCTCTTTTGAAAGGTACTCATTTACGTCTATCCCCCACGGCACGTTCTCGTGGTCGCGGAGTTCGCTGTCTGCTTCAGGTTTACCACTAGCATCAAGACAAACATCAGCATCTTCAGATCGCTCGCTCAAAGCATCGAGAATTGCTTTCTTTATAGGCGCCTTCATTTTGAGCTCCTTGAAATGCGAGTCAAATACCTCTAGGAATTTTGCCTGATTTTTAAAGAGTTCTTTGTTGGGGAATGATGCAAGGTACGCGAGAATTGCTTCTCGTTCCTTGTCATTTAATTTCTCAACTGCTTTTTGTGTTTTGAATATCTCAATATGTGCATCGGATACTTGAAAACTCAAACGAAGAGGGCGTTCAACTTGAATCTGTCGATACGCAAATTCGGTTGTATTGAAAACTTTTGAATACTCACTTTCCTCATACTTGGTATAGAGGTCAAAAATCTTCTTTTTCGATTCCGTGTCTATCTCATGACGCTTACTCCCCAGGCTCTTGCGCGTCTTCTTGAAAAACGTTCGTCCATCAATGAGCTGCACTTTGCCTTTGCGTTCCTTTGGCTTTCTGTTGGAAATGAACCACAAGTAGGTATTGATGCCTGTGTTGTAGAAAAGCTGGTCAGGCAAAGCGACAATTGCCTCAAGCAAATCTTTCTCAAGCAACCAGCGACGAATTTCGCTTTCTCCACTTCCTGCATCTCCTGTAAAAAGTGGCGAACCATTGTGAACAATAGCGATGCGTGAGCCACCGTCTTTCTCTGGTTTCATTTTAGATACAAGGTGCTCAAGGAAAAGTAACTGTCCGTCTGAGATACGTGGAAGCCCCGCACCGAAGCGCCCTGCGTGCCCACGTGAAGCCTCACGCTCTACCGCTTCTTTGTCTTTCTTCCAGTCTACTCCGTAGGGAGGATTTGAAATTCCATAGTCGAATACTTCCCCCAAAAACTGGTCGTTTGATAGTGTGCTTGCCTTTGTCGTGTCTTTTTCGCCACCACGAATGAGATCAGGGTTTTCCCCTTTGATAAGCATGTCAGACTTTGCCATTGCATAGGTGACCGAGTTAAGCTCTTGCCCGTAAAGATATATGTCGGCTTCTTTGTTGATGTGCTCGAGAATGTAGTCCTTTGCCACCGTAAGCATCCCCCCTGTACCGCACGCAGGATCGTAAATCTTTTTAATCACATGGGGACGCTTGAGGTCAGCCTTGTCTGGTTCAAGAAGAAGTTCTGCCATAAGACTAATTACATCGCGAGGCGTATAGTGCTCTCCAGCGGTTTCGTTCGACATTTCAGAAAACTTACGCAATAGCTCTTCAAAGATATGTCCCATCGCATAGTTGTCTACCGCTTTTGGATGCAAGTCTACTTTGTTGAGCTCTTGAATGATATGGAAAAGCAGGTTGCCCCCCTCGAGTCGTTCAAGTTGATTGTTGAATTCGAACTTTTCAAAAATATCCTGAATGTTTTGACTATATCCAGCAATATACTTTTTAAAATTCTTTCCCATAAGAGCAGGCTCTCCCAAGAGTGTCTTGAAGTCGTAATCGGAGATATTGTAGAAGGCCACACCTGAAGTGCGTTTCAAAATTGGATCAAGGTCATTAACTTTCCCTTTGTACTCATTATGTTTTTCGAGAACCTTTGCTTTTGTATCAACAAGGATTGAATCAAGGCGCTTTAATACCACGAGAGGAAGAATGACATCTTGGTATTCGTGTTGTTTCCAACCGCCACGCAAAATGTCGGCGATATTCCAAATCATTGATGTCTTTTGATTGAAGTTTTCCATAGTGATTGATATTAACGATTAAAAAGTTGCATGTATTCCTTGAGGTAGAAGATCCTATCTTTCTTCAGTCCTGTTTTTTCCGTGAACAATCCAAGCTTCTGAAAGTCTCCAGCAAGAGCTGACGCCGTGGGGAAAGTAACCGAAAGCATTGACTCAATATCCCTGATACTCACCACGGGCTGAGAGAACAACTTTTTCAAAAGATCCTTACCAAGCTTCTGCCGACGAATACTCATCCCATCCTCAATTGCTGTTTCGTACTTCTTACGCAGGTCAATTATTCTTCTAAGTGTCTCTCGCGAGTCTTTTGCCGTCTCTACAACTCCTGTGAGAAAAAATCTCAACCAGTGCTCAATATCACCTGACTCCCTCACGCGTGAAAGTCCGTCGTAGTATTCAGGACGATTCTTTTCAAAGAAGTCTGAGAGGTAGAGTGTTGGCTTTGTGAGTATACCGAGACTTACGAGATGCAGAGTTATCATAAGCCGACCTATACGACCATTACCATCAAGAAACGGGTGGATAGTTTCAAATTGATAGTGAGAGATAGCGATCTTAATCAAATCTGGCACGCTGATGTCTTTATTGTGCCAAAATAGCTCAAGGTCACCAAGAAGCTCTGCGAGCTCAGTGTGATGAGGTGGAATAAAGGACGCGTCGTTCAACGTCGCTCCACCAATCCAGTTTTGACTACGACGAATTTCTCCAGGCAGTTTTGTGTACCCACGAACACTAGACAGGAGTACTCGGTGAGTATCCTTAACGAGTCGCATAGAGAGTGGCAAGGTCTCGAGTTGTCCAATTGAATAATTGATTGCCCTGACGTAGTTTTGTACTTCCTCCCAGTCATTTCTTTTTTCTGGATTGATTTCAAGTTCAGGCAGCAGTGCCTCATCAAAGCTTGTTTGAGTTCCCTCAATTTTACTTGAGACCGTCGCCTCTTTCGTAATGTGCATTTTGATGAAAAAGTCGACATCAGGAATAAGCTTTGAATATGCATTAAGTTCGCCAAGGTAGCGCATCGCATCAGCGAGCAAAATATCGATGCGCTTGTCAGACCACTCAAAAGGAATGTTTGCAGATGATGGCTGAAAACTCTTATATCCCTCCTGTTGTTTTAGTGTCCCCGCCTTGAATTTCTTTATCATCCATCAAGCCTAGCACTTTAATATATAATATGCAAATTAAAAGTTTACCTACCATATTTTAATACGTCAGAGCCGTATTAAAGGCTGAGAACACCCTTCTGAAGCTCTTTTTCTTGTATTTCACAAAAGCGATGACTTTGTATCAAATGTGAAATGCCCTATTAACACTATCCGAATCGATGGTGACCTCAAATGGACTAGAAACGAAAAATCGCCACCAGTTGGTGACGATATTTCGTTGGCACTTGGCTACGGTTTATGATTTAACCGTGGGAGAACTAGGTCCTCACAAATGCCTACAAACAGCATACACGATATACTTTAAAATGCACTCATTTGCATGACTCTCTACGCTATAGTCCAAAAATATGCAATACTGCATAAACATATGACTACAAAATATAGCGAAGAGTTTAAGGCCGACAATCCGGTACTCCCTCAATTACGTGAGGTGGTAGAAGAATCTGTAAAAGGCTCCAACCTCTCTCAGGAGCAAATTGATGCTATTTGTAAGAATGTTGGTGCTTTAATACTGGAAACAGTCCCAGAGCTTGTTTTTACAAACATGTCCGATTCGTTCCTTTTTGAAGGAGGCTTTGAAGAATGCACAAAACAGTCTTTCATTAACCTAAAAAATATCGGCATTGAGAAGAAATGAAGTGGCCACCGCTTGATCCATCTTTTCTTGCAGAGAAACTCGGGGGGTTATTTTTGCTCCCAATACTGCGTTCCATATTCTGCTTGCAAATCACTAAAATTCACGATTGGTGCATTATATGTACTATCGGGAGGTATAAAATCAATTGACTCCATAAATACTTCTCCTGCTTTCCGTATCTCGGCGGTGTCAGCATACAGTAGGGCTATATTGTTTGTAATAGTCGAATACCAAACGTTGCTCTTAAGCCCCTCTGCAAATGTATTAAAATATGCTGGAAGAAGATACCGGGTCTTCCCTTCATCGTAAAAGACACGTCCTACTAGCGGATTTTGTTGAACGAGCTTTACTGCTGTTTCTGCAGTTGGGAACAATGCCTTTTCAAAACCTTCTTGCGCTGAATTCTTTATTGCAATCTGCATCGCCAAATCTATCCAGGAAGTCGAGGTTGGGTGAGTATCAGGTGGCTCGCCGACCTCCTGAATAGGGCTAGACTTGACCCAGTCATACAGTTCTTGAACGAGCGTTTCTAAGGCTATGTTGTAATATTTAAATGCGTTATCTGTGTCTTTTGCTTTTTTATAGGTAAGAGCCAAACTGTTTAGAACGTCCATCCTTTCGAAGAAAGTCGTGTCATTTGAAAATCCATCAACATTTTTTTTGAGGTACTCTGTAGCTTTTCTATAGTCACCTTTTATTTGATAAATAACCCCGAGTTCAAAATTGAGGTCGTTTGAATCTGGGTATAAAGTAATCGCTTTTTTGCAAAATTCCTCGGCTCCATCTAAGTCTTCTATTTTTCTTGCAACATACGCCGAATAGTACCAATAATCTAGGTCTTTTTGAGCTTCTTGCGTTCCAGACAAAATGTTTTGTGCAGAAGAATAGTCACCAACTCTGAGAAAAGCTTGGATTTGCTTATGTTGTTCTTCTTGCATAATTTATTAATTGTTTGTGGGAGAATTCTTTATTCCAATTACCTCAACACATGATCAAGCATCAGCATCTTGTCCCATCTGCTTCTCAAAAGCTTGCCTAACCAACCCCATTACGTAAGGTAGTTCCTCCATCTTTGAAAGACTAACTTCAACATCGCCATTACCCCAGCGACCAAGCGTTGAGACGTCTTTACACATTCCTTTTGGATCATCGACGTCAGCAAACTCAACATTCAATGAGAGTCGTAAGCGTTTTGCTTGAGGAACTACATCAACAAAATTAGTATCTGCTTTGTACGCAACATACAACTTCAGGAATGTTTCCGTAACACAGGGGTCGAGGGTAAGCACTTCCTTTCGGAAGGCCTCAAAAAGATTTCTCACCTCATCCCCATACATTTCACTGCCTTTTGCCAAATAAGGATGGTCATCGATGGAGTATTCTGTCTTGATTTCAACTTTTGGATAATATTCGTCTAGGATTTCTTGAGGTAGTACCGGGGCCTGCCAAACACCAACCGCTATACCAGCAAGCTTACTAGCACGGGCTTTAATTGTGGCCTCATTCCATGATTCTAATGCCCCAAGTCCAATATTAAGCTTTAAGGGGCTTTGCTTTAATCCCTTCTCTGGAGCATTTGGCATGTCACGCTTATCTGCAAAAGGACGATCACTGTATTCAGAATTATATGCGGTGAGAGTTAAGTTACCGAGTGTGTGCAGCCATGTTTGTTGAACCCGTTGCCATTCTCCGCCTAGGGCATCAATCCATTCAGGTGAAAGATTTTTGTTTTGTGGCATGAGATGCTCAATAGTAAACTCATTTACTATTGCTCGTTCTTGGCGACCATGATTCTCCAGGCGACGCAGCCAGTAGCTACAACTACGGAAGTTGTAGAGATCGCGTGTTTGTAAGTCTCGGTGGAATTCTTCGTCTGTAGGAAATCGATGGAATGTTTGTAGCCCGAGAAAATGCGCTTGAATGCTTTCGAAATACCGGTCCTTTCTCAGAGCCTTAGCAAACGATGCAAATGTCTTATTCATTGAGTTGGTTGGGATGGCACATATTGCACGGCGAAATACGTACGCCTCAATCAACCGCACGCTCGCCAGCAAGTCTGACTTGGATAACATGCCTGCTTTGTAGTCATGGTACAACTCCAATAGAAACGGGTAGGCTACATCAACTTTTAGTTCCCTTAAGTCCTGGAAGGCAAGCTTCAGGTCGGCATCTGGCTCAGCGCCTAACGCCATTGTACAAAAATACCGTGCATAGTCACGTATATCACGAGTCAAATCTTCTACATGACTTTCATCATTAGTGGCATTTATTCTTGAAACTCGAGCATGTTCCTTGAAAGCATCGTAAACAGCATTAATATTAGGAATCTCCCTTGTTTTAACAGTAAGGTAGTGACGCATAAAAGCATCAAAGTGTGTACCATAGGCTTCCTGCCCAAAAGCAACTTCCATTGGCCTCCAGTACTGTTCATAGAGCCGAGTCTGAAGCTCTGGCTCGAGTCCCATTAAGATATAATTACGGATTAAATCAGCCTCACTCAATTCCTTACCAAGTGAGTTCATGCTCTCGAAAATAAGCTGTGGGTTATCCTCCCCACGCTTGAGCTTGACGTCTACCATCAAAAGCTTTGCGAGTCCTTTGCAGACTACAGATAAGTCTCCTTTTTGACTTGAAATCAAGTCCTCGAACAATTTGAAGTTCTGCGTAATTCGTAGTGAATACTCGCTGGGTTGGTCTTGATTACCTATAATCGCAACAAGTGAGGTCTTATCGGTCTGCGAGAGAATTAATTTGAAGTATCGTTCTCCTTGTTCTAGTCGGTTGCATAAGTAATATTCACGTATCATCTCTGCGGAAAAACCTTCTATTAAACTGGTCGAATCCTCTACCTTAGACAAAGCTGCCAGGAGTAACGTCACGGTAGTCAGACGCTGTTGCCCATCAATCACGAGTAATGGTTCCCACATTGCCACATTAGCATCAGCCCTATCAATATAGACAACAGAACCAATAAAATGCACTACAATGTTGTCGTCGGCACCAGCTCGGAGGATATCATCCCAAAGCTGAAGACATTCCTTCTCAGTCCAACAGTATGTACGCTGGTAAATAGGGATAACAAACTGAGGAGCATTCTTCAGGAAATTAAGGAGTTTTGTTTCAGATGCTTTCATGTGATTCTATGGTAGTAAGATTGTACAACGAAACTATATTTTTCACTATTGTTATCTTCTTTTTCCAATACCATACATAGAGGTAGAAATTCAGTACAGTTACTGTTGCGTGATAGCCTCGCGGACATCGTCCCGAATGCGAAGTAAAAAAAGTCTTGACTAAAAGGTGCTTGAGCCCTTAACCTACATATAATATTCCTCTGACTTGTTATCTTCATTCAAACACGATTCGTCAGTTCCGTTATCTATTCTCCTCTGACGAAGGATTTCTTCCTGTTCTCTATCCTCATCTCCATACTTCTCATCTTCCAATTCACGTATTATTGCATTTAGTTTGTCGTCTACATCTTTTATTGCTTCTTCATTTCCACCTAGCCCCAGAAGTGGTGCCCGCTTAGCATTTAGAGTATGGCTACTGCAAGAATTAGTTTTTAATAACCTCCTCAGTCATGGATAATATTTTTTTGAAAAATTCTAACCTCTCTTCTTCTGAGTCTATTTGGCATAAAAATGACTGGAAGGTGTATACAAGAAATGCAATAATCTCATCGTTACTTAAATCGCCTGATGAAAGTACTTCTACACTCCTCTCTTTTTCTGCGTAGATGCACAGACAAAATTTATTTTTAAACAAAAGCAATAAATTTTCTAAATTTCGTTGGGTATTGTTTTCTTGAAAAATCTTTTTAACAAAAAAACCGAGAAAATCCTTCCTGACACGAACATCCTCGCCCGCTTTTCTGGCGAAGTATCCGACAATGAGCGACAGACCAAATAATACTAATTGCTGCTGGTGCTCACTATTTTCATCCCATGAACATAGGTATCCTGAATTTTTATCAGAACCAATGGAAATAAAAAAGTAGTCATTTTCATTATTTATTAAGCTAGATTGTTTTTCTCTTGCTGAATTTAATTTATCTAAATGCATATTCTAGTGTAGTTATAGCGGTTTTTTATTAGCAATAATTATTTTTACTCACAAAATACCACCTCCTCTGTTGGTATCCCTAAATTCTCTGCAAACCACATGCGAGCAGCTTCTTGGTCGCCAAGAGCGTCGATGAGTTTGTTTTGAAGGGCAAGAGTTCCTGCCATGGATGAACCGTCAGCAAGTTTTGCAACTTGTTCAATAGGTAGATTCCTGTTTTCTGCAACTTCTTTTACAAACTGCTCATGAAAGATTTTTAGATCCCTTTCAATTAACGCTCGTTCTGCTTGAGTAAGTGACTTATCAGGATTGCCATAATCCTTAAATTGAGCGGATGCCAATGGCACATACCGCAGACCATCCTTAATGTTTTTTGCCGTGTTGTCCAAGTAAGACATCGTTATGCCGATACTGCCGACATCAGAGAATGCTGAGGCAATGATTGTGTCTGCTCCTGTTGCCGCAAGATACGCACCAGAGGCCCCCGTCTCACGAATAAGCGCAACAGTTGGTAGCGATAGCCCTTTGATTTCATTCGCAATAATCTCCGAAGCAACCGGCACCCCACCAGCGGAATCAATGGGTACAAGAACACCATGGATATTAGGGTCGTTTTCAGCCATACGAAGGGCAGCGAGCACATCGTCTGGGTTAGTAGATGGTGGCGGCGTAGCTCCACTACCATCCTCATTGGCACCACGATAAGGGATAATGTCTCCGACTATCGGTATCACTGCAATATTGCACGAGCCATCACTAACTGCATTTATCGCGTTATAGCCACTCCATTCGTCGTGCCAATTACCAAAAACCCATAGCCCGCTGGCAAAAACAAGAGTGCCCGCAGCGGACCATAATGCAATAGTTCTGATTTCTTGCTGGAGGGTTTTCATGCGAGGATTATACCATAATACTCGCTGTCTATTTACTATACTCGTCAATTATCACCCTTTGAACTTCATCCCAGGTGCGGAGCCAGCAAAATCACCCATATTTATATGGGTGATTTTCTTTACCACACTTAGGAGATCGAACCTACGGCCGAATACTTTTCCCTACTTTGAATATATAGCTAATTTTTGAGAAAAATCTTCTTCGAGTTCTTCAATACTCTTTCCTGTATGCTTTTGGTATTTCTTACGTATGGTCTCAGCGGTTTCTTCGCGAGTACATTCTGTATATAATTTCTTAAATACTTCTAATCCAAAAGTTTCTATAAGGTATTTAATCCATTCGCCCGCAAGCGCATAAAAATAAACCGCACCATCCTGAGGAGTATCCAGCCAATCCTTTTCGGTAAGTATTTTTGATGGACTTAATTCATAGCCCTTAGCAATACCTTCTCTGACACACTCATCATGTGGCTCGCCATACCAATTGTGTCCCACCATATACTCTGCCAACCCCTCCTGTAGAAAATTAATTGAGATTCCCCAAGGAAGTGTCAGCAGATGAGTATCTTCATGTTCACCAATAGGCTTATCCTGTAGTGTGTATAAAACGTGAATACAAAATTCACCATAAATTGATTGTGCAAACCAATCATCTCCCATTAGTTCCGTTTTGAGTTCTGGGGTTGGATAAAAATAATATGTTATTTTCTGACCTAAGACAGGTACCTTGAGCTCGGTCACTATTTTTTGGAATGCTTGCTCTTGACGTTCTTTAATATGTTCGATATCTTTTTCTGCTTCAGAACCCTTAGTATAATAGAAAATATAATGTTCGGTTTCGACAGTAAGCCACCCCGAATACTCCTGAAATGTGTGGGAATAAGTTGGAAGATATTGTTTGTATTTCATAAAAGGAAAGGTGGCTCTTAGAAGTTCAAGCCCCCCTTGACACTATTGACATTAGCAAAGGGGTTGCTATAATATGCATATCACTACGAAAGAGACCCTTATGCAGATACGTCTGCATCGGGGGCTTTTTCTTTTTGTCTCTCCGTAGAAAACTTATGGTAATGTTCATTCAAAAAAGTTATCTCTGTATTCTTATTTTTTAACAAGATAGAGCATTTCTTTTCGTCAGGAGAAACAACGCAATCAATCGCTTTGCTATTTTGCAAAAACTCCACCAAGCACCCGAAGTCACCATCTCCTGTTACCAAGATGCAGGAAGTAAATGCTTTTGTATAAAAATCTGATACGGTTTTAAGAACGAGCTCGGCATCACAATTACCTTTTATTGTTCCTCCAAATGATACCGTTTGCTTGAAGACAAGAATGAAGCCACATTCCTGGAGATGTTCATAGAATGATGTCCTGCTGGGCACAAGACCGATAAAAAGGTAGACGTTCGCAGGGCTGTATTTTTGACGGAGCCACCCACGAAACTTTTTATAATCTATTTCAAAACCTAGCTCTTTTGCAGAGCGATAAAGATTATTCCCATCGATGTAGATGTTTACTTTATTCATAAAACTATTCTAACACACAAAATTTAATTGTTTTCCTCAATTATTACCCTCTGAACTTCATCCCAGGTGCGGAGCCAGCAAAATTACCCATATTTATATGGGTAATTTTTGTTACGACACTTAGGAGCTCGAACCTAAGGCGTGACTGCGATTCTACGACATATTGCCTTATTCCTAAAACTAACCTAAAATGTACATACTATGAAATCAGGAACACTATTGCTTACCTCGATAGGACTATCTTCGCCAAATGTACTCAGTAGATTTCTTGAGATAGTTGGGGACACAAAGAATAAGCAGGTGGCGATTATCACGACTGCAGCCGAGGGGAAAGAAGTCAATAAGTATTCTCAACTAGCCCACAAGCAGTTTGTAGACTTAGGCTTTTCAGGCGTAGATTTTGTTGACCTAGAAGCAGATCCGACGAAAGACCTTTCCCCATACGGTGTTATTTATGTTTGTGGTGGTAACACTTTTAAACTCCTTAAGTTTGCTCTAACAGCAAACTTTAAAAATTCCGTTGAATCATTGCTAAAAATGGGAGGTGTATATATTGGCGTAAGCGCTGGAAGTATCATTGTTGGTCCATCGGTGAAAATTGCTGATGAAGTTCAGCCCGATCCCAACGAGGTTGGTATTAGTGATTTTTCAGGGCTTGGTATAATCAAAGAAATAGTCCTGCCACATTATTCTCCTGAGATTGAAGAGCAGGTAAAGATATTCGAAAATAAACACAATGTTATCATTGATAGAATAGACAATTCCCAAGCTATTTTGGTGCAAGAAGGATATAAAACAATTATTGAATAAAAAAATAGAGGCATACAAAAGTATGCCTCTATAAAGCTAACAACTTACTAATTTCACTGATAATCACACTCACTTCTTCCATATCTTTTGGTGTGAACCGTGAAAGACGGAGAGCGAGCTTATATACAGGTAAACTGGAAGACTCAAGGAGGTGTGCCTGCTCAGCAAGCGATCTAAATCCTCGGAAATAGCAACGACTCCGAGCAAACGCGAGCCTGGTCAGCGAAGCCGTGATATCTGAGATGCATAAATTAAACTCAATCGAGCCCACACTTTCGTGAAGTTTCCCGAGTGTATTTAATTTCTGTTTAATCTCTTCTACACATAGTTCGCTGATTCCCTGTGAAAGCGATAGTGGGTATGGGATAATCAACTCCTTAATTTTGGAATGAATCCTTTTTGGATCATGCAGAGATTCTGCCGTGGCAAGATCCCCACACAACGCTTCAGGAACCCAATATCCAGTAGCCCAAGAACGATGTTGTCCATCGAGATCTTTCCTTTCTGTCCATTTTTGAATTTGTCCGACAAGCACAGAGGAGTTGCATACCGCAACCCCACCGCAACCTGTCGGTAACTCAAAACGAACACTATCATCACACACGGATAAATTTCCATTAGGCAAACAGTCTTTCAAGATAGACTCGATAGTGGGGCCATATTTGTAAATATCCCCACCATCACATCCCACCAATAGATCAACGTGATTTTTTGGCAAATTCCTGTTTAACCCAACTAGCAAAAGTATTTCCATTCCTTGCATGTTGCGTAGTGCATGAGATAGCTCCGAAACAATCTGGCCTTTTTTCATACCGACTCCTTTCTGTCAGAACATTCATCAAGCTCAATGAGAACCGCTGAATATCCAAACGTAGATGCAAGATATTTGATATCATGTTCGTTAAGCAATCCTGTTTTTTGAGATTTGAGTTTTATGTACTCCCTCCTCCCTCGTACAAGACTTTGTTCGAACTTTGATACCTCTTTCGTAAGTACCTGCAGAACGGTGTTCCGAGTAGCTTCTACTGAAACCCAGTAATTGATTGATATCACACAGAACTCCTTGAATGGCAGCGAAATCTGCTGGCAAGTTACGTACGCTTCCCGAATGATTTTTCGGAGCACATATTCTGCCGCCTTATTGCCTGGGACAAGCCCTTGAGAAACCAACAAAGTTGACGCCTTACCTAAATCAGCAAGCCGACATACTTTTGTGTAGCTATGGTTTGAAGAACATTTCTCAAGAGATTGCACAACCTGTTTCCATAAGGAATTTTCATAGTTGTTGCTACAGTGTTCAATTACCGTAACAATGCGATCAATACTTGCCCCAGAATCTGCTGCGATTTTCTCCATTGGAGAACAAAAAAGAGTGTTGCCCTGGAATTGTGTAAAAACTAAATTCCAGAGCTCAGTCAATTTCATTGTTTCTGGATTTTGCCACACAATTTCTGTTCGCAATCCGCACAGTGTTTTAGAAGGAGTAAAAGCCACATTCTCGTTATTCGAGATTGTTTCAACCCCTAACCCATCCCAAACTTTTTGTGATACATCATCTTGCGGATGAACCGTTGCTAAAAGGTTGCGCGAATTTATCCCCGCGCAATCAGTTAAAAATTGCCAAGCACTTTCAATCATCAAGCTCTTTACCGCCTGCTCGTCATTTTCGTAAAGTGAAAAATGGCCAAGCATGTCGAACGCAAGATGATGTCTTCCAGAAATACCAATCTTTTCCCATCCATCAGTTCTCAAGCAGGTCTGAATCGAGGATATTCGTGGAACGTTCGCGGTTAACCCGCGAGCTATCGCGTCCTCGAATACAACCCCGCCTGAGATATTAAACAGAAGTTTCTGGTTGAGACTAATGATTGGGTCACTTTCTTTCCATCGGAAACCGTAGTTTCCAAAATGGTTTTTGATATCATTTCGCAATTTCATGGAGAACCTCCTTTCGCTAGATGTTTGAATACCGTCTGTCTGATGGCATAAGTGAATGTGCTCATATCTGGATGAGTGACAAGTCCATAATTTTGATCCCACCTGACAACGTGAGCAGAAATACCCAAATTGTCTAGGATGATCTGCGCGTGTTCAGTTGTCATGCTACAAGAGGATTTTTGAGCACAGATTTGTCGCTGAGCGAGGGGGCAATGAGATGACTCACATTCCTCTCGTGCAAAGATTTGGACCGAAGTAATACTTGGTAATCCGAGCATCTTTGTTAATGCGCATGAAGACTTGAGGTACACGGGGACTCCAGGGAAGTGCTCCTCGCTTAAAGAAAGAATGGTATCCACTAAATCTTTAGGCAAGGACTTCACATTGTCGTCACGAGGAATGTTTGGCATAGGGAGCTTATGAATTTCCACAAGACCATTTTCTATGCCTTCAGTCCAACGTAACCCTCCGGGGACAATCATGTCAATAACGTTTCCATAATGTTTCTTAACCCACAGCATCATCATCTCAATTCTGTCCGGATTTCCACTCCACTCTGGAACAATCGGGCGCATATACCATGCAATAATAACTCCCGCTTCCTTTGCTTCTTCGACACTAAGAAAGCGATTATTACGAACAGGCTCAATCGTGTCAGGATTATCTGCCCAACATATCGAAATCATGAGCCCGCGAGTTGCTCTGGTAATTCTTGCCAGATCGAGTTTCCTCCCTTTAGGGATTCCACCCTTAGTGACAATCCAGAAAGGGTTTTTGAATCCCCTCCTCACGAACGATTCCATAATCTCGAAAGTGCTGTCAGTCACCTGTCCTGGGGCAAATGGCTCCGTACTCGCTGTCCCAATGCTGATCACCGTTTCATCAACAATGAAAAACGGATGCTTCACTAATTCATCAATGATCTGATCAACAGTAAAAGAATTGCGCCGCTGAGGCTTCCTCGGCATCATTCCGTGTTCGACAAGATCTTGATGCGTGCCCTGCACATGACAATATCTGCATTGCCATGCACAACCAGCCCACAAGTCTATACTCAGTGAGTTGTTGGACACACTTACCGACGAAAGAGGATGTTTGCAGTCGGGAACAAGAACTCCGTATGTATATTCACGCAAAGAGAACTCTTGCCCAGTAGTCATTCCCTTAATTTGAACGATGGGCTCCGAATTTGCAGCCGTAAAGTAGTCCCGTTTAGATTTCATATGGCTGCTCCTTTCAAGTAGTTGATATTCTGAACTATTTGGTCTGTAGTTGTCATGCCGACAACTACAGATGTTTCTAGTTTCAGAGTACGCGTTAAGATTTCCATCGCCGATACGTCAGCTTGTCGTTCGTCGCTCATCAAAATCTTTCCTTGCAGAAAGAGACTTCTGAGTAATACTTCCTTCCCTAACCTCTTTAGCTGTGGGAGCTGATAAACTATCCACTGCTCGTGAAGATTGTACGGTGCTTCAATTACATCAATATGTTCAAGAACACTTTCATCAATGTAATCAGAAAAACCATTGGGAAGAGAGATGCCAACTTTCCTAACGACACCAATTTCTTTTAGCTCATTTAGGGCTTTAAGAATATGGGTAGCATTTTTTTGCCATAATGGTATCCAGTTGTGTAGCAATAAGATATCAATCGAATTTCGCCCGAGCCTACTTAAAGACTGCTCTGCGCTTCGATGAATGTTGTCACGTGAGTAACATTTATCGATAGGCATTTTGGTGTCGGGCTTCAAGATTGCAGGGATCTTTGTGAGGATCACCGCTTCTTGCGACAGACATGCTCCGAGTATTTTCTCGACATTTCCTTGCCCATAGACTGCTGCTGTGTCAAACTTGTAGATTCCGTGAGATAGTGCGAGCTGAATCAAATTCTCAATCTGTGTATTCGTAAGATCTTTGAACTGCCCAGATAATTGCCATGTGCCAAAATAGAGGCGATCGTTCCATTTCATGATATTTCCTCCTTGTAATGTCTAAAGTTGTAAATGAACAAATGGTTCGTCTGCCATAAATCTACAACATACATCGCCGCTCGTCAAGCTTTGACTAAAATCGCAATGTGTATTACTGTGCAGTAAGTCTCGATCTTTAAAATCTACGATAAGGAGTATATGAAATGAAAATTATTGCCGTGAGTTCTTCTACGTATTCACAAATTGAAGCAAGTCTATGGAAAGATGACAGATTTCAGCCGGTCGGTGACCACAAGGTAAAGATAGAGCTGGATGATGGCTCAATCGTGGAAGCAGGTGTTTTTGAGGTAACGAAGGGTCACAAAAAAGAATTTCATGCATGCATATCCACGCAGGCCGGCTGTAAATTCAAATGCTCGTTTTGTTCTTCTGGTGCTAGGGGTTTTGAGAGAGATTTATCTTGTGATGAAATCCTCGAAGAAATTTCAATTCTGGCAAAGTTGGCAAAGATAGAATCATTTGATCGCCTGATGTATATGGGAATAGGTGAGCCGATGGATAATTTTGACAATGTTGTTGGAAGCATACAACAACTTCTTGAAATTAATCCCGCGTATGTTGGCAGAATTTCTTTAGCAACAATTGGTATACTGCCAAAGTTGCATAAATTAGCATTGCTCAAGCTTCCCTTAAGAAGGATCTGGGTGTCTCTGCATGCAGCCTCTGACGAAAAAAGGTTGCAGATTATGCCCATCAGCAAAGTATATAAAGCTAAGGAACTTGTAGTCGCAGCAAAAGCCTTTGCTGAAGTCTCTGGTACAGAAACATGGCTTAACTATATGATCTTTCAAGGCTTCAATGATTCTCTGGAAGATGCTTCGAAGTTGGTTGAGTTGCTTAAAGACACCGAAGACGATTTGTCTGTGGTAATCACTGTTCCCAATGGCGAGAGGTCTGGCTATGTTGGGGGCAGTTTGGAAGATGTGCATAGATTCCAAAATTATCTCATAGAGCTGGGAATGAAGAATCGTACAGAGCACTTTTTTTCTGTCGGACGCTCTTCAAACGCGGGCTGTGGGGAATTCGTTTTCTACCCCAGCAGTACAAAAATAGCTGTTTGTAGTTAAATAAAATTGTATATATTTTAGAACTGAGGGGTTCACTGTGTGGACCCCTTTTTTTTATTACCTCTCTTCCTTGCTTAGTGGTTTTCTTCAATAATTATTTGCTGAACTTCATCCCAGGTGCGGAGCAATAAAAGAAATGGCCCTCTTCTGAGGGTCTTTTCTTTTATCTAGCTTCCGCGAGTGTGGGGACCGAACCGTAGGCTCCCGATTTCTTAAGTTGTAATCAACTTGTTGAAATCGCAGTGTCCTAGATTTATCATGGCCCCACCATTTTGGGAATGAGAGTAATCTCGAAGACCTACAAAATGGATGGTCTCGACCGCAAGGAGAGGCGTTCATACCAGTATGCATGTTTTTATGGAACTATTGTATTATTTAATGTATGGAAATTAGAGACTATAATAAAAAGGACAAAGAAGCGGTGCAAAATATTTTTACCAAGTACTGGACTGACGAGGAATTCTTGAGCGAGCTCTCAGAAAATATAGATAGTGGCAAGATGCATTTTTATGTTGCAGAAAAAGATGGAGAAGTGATTGGTGTTGCTGGGTTTAGAGAAGCACCAGAATACCTTCATGATTATGCGGAAACAAAAAATCCCGCAGAGTTGTATGTAGTAGCTTCTCAATTACAAAATGAAGGTATTGGGAGCATGCTTGTACAAAAAGTAATTGATGAAGCAAAGAATTTATATTTTACAGAAATAGAATGCTATAGCCCTGAAACCCATAGTAGCTCATGGAAATTCTATGAGAAACTTGGGTTTACGAGACACGGAATTATCAAGGATCCTGACGATGGATACCCCGGAATGCTCTGGAGAAAAATTATTTTATAGCAACCGACTAAGGTAAATTTTTATCTCCCTTGGCGCTCGAACATCTTTAGTCCCCTCTCAGTCCCGTTCCAGCTCAAAGCACTGACCTATTTACAAACGCGGAGCCAACAAGAAAAATCAGAGATATGGAATCTCCGGTTTTTTCTTTTTATTTTAATCCTTGATATAGTTCTTATATGAAAGACATCACCCTCCATGCCAAGTGGCTTATCAAGGCTCCTCTAACTGAGGTGTTTAACGTAATGACTGACTTTGAAAAATGGCCTGACTATTTTCCAAAAGTTGCGGAATCTATACAAGTCGTGAAGCGCGACGGAAATAATTTAGAAATGATTGCGACCGTAAAATCGTTTGGTAAAAAGTTTCCCGTAAAAATGAAATACCAAATCCTCCCAGGGAAAGGGTACATTTCCGATAATGAAAACCCTGAATTTGGAACTTCTGGCCACGAAGAATTTTTACTCTCTGAACACCCCGAAGGAACGATAATCGATTACACGTATCAAGTTGCCATTCATCGACGCTTACTTCGCATAATTGCACGTCCACTCATTGGTTGGTTTTCCATGAAGTACTGGCAGAAAGCTGTCATAGATGAACTAAGAAAAAGACTCGAGAAATAAAACCCCCATCAGAATGTATGAATATCCCCAGGAAAAAATTTGTTATCCTCTTCATCATTTCTGGATTCGCTTTTCTTTTTATCTCTACCTCGCTTTTAGGGACAACAGGGCCCCAAGGTTTTCCTCAGTCGCCCGACTCTATCCTCAGAACTGGTAGCGACTCGGGGGTAACCTGGAAGAGCGCCGCCTCCACAATTATATTACCTATCAAAATTGTTTTGATAGGACCTTTGGCTCTGCCGCAGATTAATTTTTTAAAAGAAGATCCACCACCACCTTTTATTGGCATCTACTTTATTTTCTACTGGACTATTCTTGCCTCAATTATTCATTATTTCCTTGGGAACGTCCAAGAGTCTACGGCCGAGCCGCGAATCTACTGATTCGGAACCAGCTGATTCGAAAACGCTCTTAGGCATATTTGCTACTGAGCAGCAGATGGGGCTATGAACGTTACTACTTCTGAAGCGAACGAAGCCTGGTCCTCT
Source organism: Candidatus Yonathbacteria bacterium RIFOXYC2_FULL_47_9 (assembly GCA_001825115.1). Classification (GTDB taxonomy): domain Bacteria; phylum Patescibacteriota; class Minisyncoccia; order Phycocordibacterales; family UBA1550; genus UBA1550. The sequence goes on from MHUY01000016.1 coordinate 53,398, forward strand.
GTTTGGCTGGCATTATGTGAGCGGCCGTATATCCAAACAGAATATTCTTTGTTGGGAATTAACGCAGCACTGTCATACACTTTAGAAATTTCAGG
>MHUY01000016.1:53498-70993 GCA_001825115.1 Candidatus Yonathbacteria bacterium RIFOXYC2_FULL_47_9
TGAAGTGACCGCTGTTAATGTTCGTTTTGAACTGCTTCCATCAGTTGGTGCTACCATAACCCAGTAGCTAAGCGCTTCAGACCAGCCGCTTGCTGGCTGCCATCTAAACGTTGGATTTAATGAGTCGGAAGGTTCAAAGGTGATGGGGGTTTGAATAGGAAACGTTCCAATGAGCGTTGATGTGGAAATTGGAGTAGCAGGGCCTTCTGCGCCTGAGGAGTCAATCGCCGTCACATAATACAAATAATCACCGACCGTATAACTGGAAACCGGTTGTGAACTAGTGCGGGATAAAGACCATCGGGAGCCCGGACAGCCTGTTGGTCCCCCACCTAACGATGTAAGGACCCATGTTCCGTAGGTTCTTTTAGTAGAACAAGTAGTGACCGCTGATGGGTCGCTAAATTCTCCGACGAGATTAAAGGTTGAATCCTGTGGCTTTTTTTGATACAAGCGAAATGCGCTCACATTAGAGAGGCTGTCTATATCAAACATAAAATTTAAACTTTCTGAAATTTTTACCCAACTACTTACACTGCTCCCTATGCCAAATCCTACCTTAAGTTCTGTTGGTGCGGGTAGTGACCCTGCAGGCTGTACATCTATTGGCGCCGAACTATCAACGATTTCAGTTGAAGATGCGAAGCGCCATCCGCTCGCGCCAGGGTTTACGAGGGCCAAAAACTGACCAGATGCCTTTTCATAGTATTGGCACGAGGAACCACCGTCACCGCAAGCTGCATCATTACCATGCTGTTCAAGGAATGAGATGACCTCGTAGTCATTGCCCTGGCGAGAGTAGTGGAATTTGTGCTCACCAACATCGATAGGGTCCGATGGAACAGAAGACATGTATTTTGGCACAAGCCCAGGGATCCATTCTGGATTGCCATTTACATATTCAACCCCACTATCTCCCGGCGGCACTCCTCCGTTATCGTTTTGATATAAGGCAATAGCGTTTTGGATCTGGTTTACATTACCTATTCGCTGAGCATCACGTCCTCTTTCGCGCGCGATGTTCAAATTCATCAGAACGACAGAGGTTAGGATTCCAATAATTGCAACAACTGTTAAAAGTTCAATGAGGGTAAAACCTGAAGCAAGAAATATCTCGTGAATTTTCTTCAACTTGTTTTTATGCAAAGAGCGATGCTTAGTATGTATCTTTTTTGTCATATTAAAATAATAGCACTAAGTGAGCTCAATGTCCCCATGAATAAAGCCACCCTCAATATCTTTTATTTTTCTCAATCCTAACCTGGTCCAAAATTCTGCGCTCCTCCAGAAAGATGAGTACGGTGGTTTTTATTTTGACAAAGAAAAAACCAGCGCTTCAAAAATGAAGCGCTGGTTGTGCTAGATACCGCACCAATTAACCACCAGGAGTGCCTTGAACCGGGCCAGACGGACCGACACACCAACAGGTGCCAATGATGGGCCAATACGTAGCCATGGAGCAGCTTCCCGCGGGAGTACTGCAACTGTTGCTTACCATGAACCCATCACGCAGGACTTGATGATGTATGTCGATCAGACCGGGATCCCTGCTAAAACCACCCACGGGTTCCGTCGACGAACCCATGACCGGACGGTAGACCACCGACCTTGCGGGCGGCGGACGCATCCATGTCATGTCAGCATCTGCAACGTCGACATTCAGGCGGTACACCACAGACCTTGCGGGCGGCTGGTACATCCATTCATTGTCAGCATACGCACCGCCGACACCCATCAGTAATACTGCACACAAAAGTACTCGCATCATGGTGTTTCTCCTCGTTGACCCCTTCCAGTGGGGCATACAAACACAATCAGACATTAATAGTATGATTACGCGCGCATGCCCAACAAGAAAGGAGTGTGCAATCTAAGCAAGAAACTACCACACATATCGACAAGACGCAAGTAACGCATTCAGGCAATGAAACACAATATTTACATACAGTAGATATTTATCTCGTTCATGGTGATATTTTAGTATACAAATTTAATCACTCTCTTAGTTTAATCCTCAGTGCGAAAAGAAACATAAACCCGACCTCGATGGTCTTTATATTTCTGTTTCGCAGTGGAGGTGTTATAGTAATAATCATAATTAACGTTGTCTTATTAAAGTCATGCGACTCCAACACCCTGTGAACACAAAAATAAAGCAACAACTTGTTCATATCTTAAAACTCCTTTTGAGTCCACGCGTATGGTTCCGTCGCGTAGTTTTTTTTCTAAAAAAAAGGCAGCTTATGCTGCTGACTACCCTCGTCGTAACTCTCGGCTTCGTTTCATTCTTTGAATACACCTACCGAGGCCAGTTTTATCCTGGCATATCTATCGGCAACATCTCGATTAGTGGCAAAACATACACCGAAGTAACAACGCTTCTTGAGGACAGGGGAAAAGTACTGACTGATACTGGTTTGCACCTTAATTTTCTTGACGGAGGAACAACCAAAGAAATAGTCATCCCTATATCGGCCCCAGGCTTCAACCCCGACAAATCATTTGAATATTTTTCGCTCGGAGAATGGAGGAAAACTGTTGATGAAGCGTATCGATATGGTCGTACTGGCTCATTTTGGCAACGAACAAAAGAGCATGCTCACCTTATCCGGGGAACAAGATTTTTGCTTCCTTCTACTCTCTACGAAGTTGCCGTTGAATCCTTTCTCTCGCGCGAACTAGAACTTTTTTTAAAGAAAGCAGAGCCGGCACGATTCGCCATAGACAAGAACGGCGAGGTCTATATATTGCCAGAAAAGATAGGCGAGAGCATGAACACCCAGGAGATCATCACCGTTCTCAAAAAAAAGCTGGCATATTTTGATTCGTCACCAGAAGACTTTAAAGCAGAGGTGCGTACTCCCCTTTCTACAAAAGAAGACCTTCAACCATTCTTGCATTTTGCACAAGAATTATCGCAAAGGAAAAAAATGGTTTTCCACCACAAAACATATTCATGGAATGTGAGTGGTACAAAACTAGTAACATGGCTAACGATTGATGCCGACAATAAAATTGGTCTTGATCAAGAAAAGCTTCATGTGTTCTTGTCTCAGACAGTCTCTTCGGTAACCAACGACGCACCAGAAAGCAGTCGTTTTAAAATACATGATGGTATTCTCACAGAACTGATGCCAGGGCACGCAGGGACCGTTGTCGATGTTGCGGCAACCGCCCAAAAGGCTGCGGACGCTATTTCGGGAATGCAAACACTTACTACCCTTTCTCCATCAAATACTGACGACTCGCAAGAACAAGGGACTACTCCAATTGATATTACGATTGAAATAACTCGTGAAGAACCAAAAGTTACCAATGAAACTATTGGGCAGTACAACATTCATGATTTGGTGGGACTTTCAAAAACAAGTTTTAAAGGAAGCAGCGCAGATCGCATAAAAAACATCAAGGTTGGGGCTGAAAAACTAAACGGAAGGCTCATCGCACCTGGTGAAGAATTTTCTGCCGTTGACGCCATTGGCTATGTTACCGAGGAGGCGGGGTATGTAAAAGAATTTGTAATAAAAGAAAACAAAAGTGTTAAGGAACTCGGGGGTGGTCTCTGTCAAATCGCAACCACACTTTTCCGCCTAGCGCTAAACGCTGGACTACCCATTACCGAAAGGGCTAATCACCGCTATGTTGTGGGTTATTATGGTCCCGGACTTGATGCAACGATTTATGGACCACACCCAGACCTTCGGTTTGTGAACGATACGGGGAATTACCTACTCTTGCAAAGTAGAGTATCAGGCACGGACCTCATCTTTGAACTTTATGGAAAAAATGATGGCCGCGAAGTACGCATCTCTGAACCTGTTCTCTCCAACCGTATCCCCGCACCTTCTACTAAATATATACCGACGGCCGATTTGCTACCCTACGCAGAAAAATGTAGCGAGACTCCTCGAGACGGTATCACAGCCAATGTTATCTATCGAGTGGCCCTCCCTAACGGTGGTATTCGTGAACAAATTTTTAATAGTGTATACCAGCCATGGCAAAAAATATGCCTCATAGGAGCCCCTCGATAAACAGGCCAGACCATTGCAAATACTATGTGAATGTGTTATAATATATAGATGATACCTTATATTAGCGTTCAAACGCTCTTTCAACCCCTTATTACCTTTGCTCAGACGGCATCAAGCATTTCAAGCAAAGAAGTAACGAACTCACCTGTTGAAGCGCCGAAGTCCATCGATGTTCCCTTTTACTCTCAACTTAAGGATATACAGTCACCGGACTGGAAAAAGAGGGGCTGCGGCGTAGCAAGCCTGGCGATGCTCATCGAGTATTACAAACCAGGAACGGTTTCGGTAAACACTTTGCTCAAACAGGCGATTGTTTCGGGTGCCTACCTACAAAACGCTGGATGGAAACATCGAGACCTCGCTCTCTTATCTAAAAAATATGGCCTATCAGGCCAGAACTATGATCTCTCTGGGTCAACCAAAGATGTTGCGTTTGCAGAAATTAGTGAGTTCTTAAAAGACGGTCCAGTCATGGCGTCTATCTACTACAAATTTGACCCCAAGAGTACCATCCCCCACCTTGTTGTCATTAACAATATCGTTGGAGATACTGTTTACTATAACGACCCCGCCGAAGAAAATGCTGGGAAACAAATCTCTACGGACGACTTCCGTAAAGGGTGGAAAAAAAGATTCATCGTTGTCCGACCAACAAACAACGAGGTGTTACTTGCTAAAAAGTAGACCTACTCCTTGTACATATATACCGTAAAATCCCACGGCAAGTAGTCAGAAACAACAATGACATCGTTGGTCAGTGTTTTACAGTACGCGGTGACCTCGTCGATATCATACGAAACGTAGGTCTCGTCATTTGAATGTTCCGCTTTATTTAACATATTAAAGGCAAGCCCCTTTTTCGAGCAGTCAAACATTTTTTTAATCATCGAAAAATAATATTCCTTACTATTGGACACCGTAAAATTAAGCGCCCCCGATGCTAGCACATAATCATATTCTTCATTCACCGAAAAAATATCAGCAGCACGGAAAGAGGCGTTGGGGAATCGTTCTTGGGCGCGCTCAATAAAAGCAGGCACAATATCAATCCCCGCATAATCAACCGTTATTTGTTTTGAAATAAAAAATTTATAGAGGTCCCCTAGCCCACACCCTACATCCAAAACACTCTTGTTGGTGAGGTCGGCAACTTTACACAAAGCATCAAACCGCACGCTTTGCGTTTCTTCGTTTGACCAATGGACGCTTCGCGCGTCATTGCCATATATACGTAGAGCATCCTCGTAAAAATTAAGGATTCTTTTTTGGTCATCGTTATGCATATCGTCATACTACCCTATCGCCGGTAGAGAACAAATAAAAACTAAGCTATACTACATCTAAACTTATGAAATTTCGCACAAATATCAAATATGTGCTCATTTGGGCCACCGTTACTGCTTTTCTCGGCGTGAGCGTATTCGGGATATTCGGCATGATGGAAATGGACCACAACGAAGCGGGTAACGCCAGCACCTGCCCCTTCATGGCCGGCGAGACAGTTTTATGCGTGATGAATGCCTTTGATCACATTGCCTCCTGGCAAGCAATGACGGCCTCGCTCCCTCTTGGACTTTTCACAATCATTTCTCTCCTTATCGCATTAGCCCTACCAAAAACCTGGTTGCGATATCTCTTTGGTCCACCCGACACCCTGGAGCAACAATCTCTTTTTTCTTATTCCCGAGAAACACACCCTCTTCCTTTTGCACTACTTCTTCTTGAGAGCACCGTAAGTCCTCGCGCGCCATAGCACTACCGCTTTCGGTTCGTATTACTCACTAGCAATTAAAAACTATGGAAACAAAAAACAACGTTCTTATTACCGGACTTCTCTCTCTAATTCTCGGACTCATCATCGGTTACGTTACCGGCACAAGCTCTTACCGATCATCCGAGACGACAAAAGGAGACTACCCTCAAGACAAGGGTACCGATGATTACACGAGCATGCACGGAGAAATGAACGGGATGACACTGGGTCTCTCTGGGAAAATGGGTGATGAAATGGATAAAGCGTTCTTGAATGAAATGATTGTTCATCATGAAGGCGCGGTCGAGATGGCACAGGCACTTCTCAAAGAAACAAAACGGCCCGAGCTTCTCAAATTGGGCAACGACATCACTACCGCTCAAACCCAGGAAATACAAATGATGAAAGAGTGGCGCAAAGCATGGTTTAACCAGTAGCCCACACAAGGAAAAACATTCTCTTTATCAAACAAGAAAAACTAAACCGCCTACAAAGGGCGGTTTAGTTTTTACTATCCACTATTTTATACATTTAATATATAATGATAAGCAATATGGCACCCGCAATCATTCTCAAAAATCTTTTTGTTTGGATATATTTTGTTGCTCCCCTCCAGTTCTTAAAAATTTGGTCGGATTTCATTTGGTTCCTGTACAATTTTTTCTCTATTCGCCTGCTGACTACAACCCTCTTTTCAAGGTGGCAGCAGATCGGCGAGGTGCGTCACAAGCGCGGCTTTGAGGAACTCTTTTCTGCTATCATCATCAATTCTCTTATGCGAATCGTAGGGTTTATCATTAGAACAATTGTTATCATCTTCGGGCTTGTTGTAATCCTTTTTGCAATTCTTTTTGGAGCTGTTGCTTTTGTCATATGGTTCCTCCTCCCTGTGGTCACGGTCATCACTTTTGCAACGGGAATTTACCTACTTATTCTATGAACATCAAATCTCTCAACATCACCAAGCATCACCTTTACCCTATCGTGGTTTTAGACCACATTCTTTCGCATCGCACGCGCCATTCCGTTGGTCGTTTTCTAGATGTGTCTATCGTTATTCTTTTTTTCGCTACCATCGTTTCGTACGGTCTCAAGTTTATTCCTTTTATAGATGCACTTTACATAGAACAAGCGACGATGATTGCCCCAAAAATCATGGGGCTTCTTTTGGTGCTTATCTCAATACTTTTATTTATTATTATTCTTGAATTATTCTTTCGATTTTCTTATTTTGAAGAACACGAAACAACAAACGAGCCCACTTTTGATGTACTCAAAATACTCTACACCGCCACAGACGGTGACCTAACAAAAAGCTTTATTCAATCTGCGGCGGGAGAAAAAATCTTACTTCGATGCGGTATCCCTACCACAGCCCTGCAGACAGAATTCCTCGCAAAGCGTAGCGGGATACTCTTTGATGCCCCCTTCCCTGAAATTACTGACGGGCCTTTCACACTAAGCTCTCTAGTACTTTTCCTCCTCTCTGTTGATGAAGAATTTCGAACATTCATCGTTCGTGGCGGTATACGCGAGCCCGACCTTGTCGGCTGTGCGGAGTGGGTCATGCGCCAAAACGCACTCGCAAAAAAACAAGAACGCTGGTGGAGCCATGAGCGTCTCGCCGCTATTCCTGGTATCGGGAAGGATTGGGCCTACGGCGCAGCTTTTACTCTGGCACGATATGGAAAAGAAATTGTGGAGCGTTATGATACCTACGCCAGCACCATGTCACTCAAAGACACCGCAGAGGTGACATCCCTCGAGCGCATCCTGGCGCGTTCAACCGGCGCTGACGCTATTATCGTAGGGCTAAGCGAAGCTGCCTCTATGGATGTTGTGTTTAACTTTGCGCGATCAATTGCGCGCGGTATCGTAACCCCAGAACTTGAAGGTAAAAAAATATTTGTCCTCGACTACAATCTCATCGTGGCGGCACTCCACACCAAGGACGAGTATGAGACCACGATGATAACTATTTTTGAAGAAGCAATAAATGCCGGCAACATAATCCTCGTCATCTCAAACCTTCCCGCCTTTCTTGCGCATGCTCGCTCGCTCAATTCTGATGTCGTGACCCTCGTTGAGCCCTACCTCTCATCGGGACGTCTGCAGGCTATTGCGACCATCGATATGGATAATTTCCATAATGTCGTCGAACAAAACGCCGTCCTCATGTCCCAGTTCGAAAAGGTTGTTGTTACCGAACCCTCTGAAGCAAAAATGGTTCCCATTCTCGAGCGCGTAGCAGAAAACCTTGAGTCTCGTAACCCTGTGTTCTTTTTATACAGTGCCATCGACGAAGCTCTTCGCAGCGCTGAAAATTATCTCCCCGACGGCGTACTTCCCGACAAAGCAGTTAGCCTCCTCATCGAGGTTGTTCCCCAATGCATGCAAGCACACAAAGTAATAGTTGACCGCAGCGACATCCTTACCCTGATCAAGACAAAGACCAATATTCCTGTCGGGGAAATTCAGACAGCAGAACGAGAGAAACTCCTCTCTCTGGAGCAGTTTCTTCGCGAACGTGTCGTAGGGCAAGACGAAGCGATCAAGGTTACCGCCAATGCTTTGCGTCGTGCACGAGCAGGTGTCAGAAACATGAAGCGCCCTATCGGTTCAGCACTATTCCTTGGGCCAACAGGTGTAGGGAAAACCGAGACCGTAAAAGCGCTCGCTGATTTATTCTTTGGCGACGAAAAGGCTATTTTGCGATTTGATATGTCCGAGTATCAGACAGCCGACTCGCTCGAGCGTCTCATTGGTTTTTCAGAAGGTGAGCGCGCCGGCACTCTCACCAAAGCCCTCAAAGAACGACCTTATGGTGTGCTCCTTTTAGATGAATTTGAAAAGGCCAACAAAGAAATCCTCGACCTCTTTCTTCAAGTTCTTGACGAAGGATTCTTCTCCGATATGCGCGGAAAGCGAGTCAGCGCACGCAACGTCATTATCGTTGCTACCTCAAACGCAGGGAGTGAGTTCATCTGGGAAGCTCGCGAGCAGGGACTAGAAGTAAGCACCATGAAGGACAAGATTCTCAGCAAAATCATCGAGCGTGGCGTCTATCGCCCAGAGCTACTTAATCGTTTTGACGCTGTAGTTCTCTTTAACCCCCTTGGTGAAAAAGAGCTTGCACAGATTGCACGCATCATGCTTCAGAAACTTCAGAAGCGTTTGAAGGAGAAAAACCTTGAATTGGTAATAACTGACGATCTCGTGAACGCCGTTATCAAACACGGTACCGACCCTCTCTTTGGTGCGCGCCCTATGAACAGAGCTATTCAAGAAAAAGTTGAGCAAGCAATCGCCGAGAAACTTATTCGTGGTGAAATTGGAGAAGGGTCACAGGTGGTCATTCTCCCCGAGGAGCTCATATAACTCCGGTCGACAAAACACCGTAAATGCGCTATTCTCACGGCAGTAACGTTTGTTCTGTCACACTATTCTTGCGGAGGATACACCATGGAACCACCTAGCCAGTTTCGGTCACCCTTTAATGGAGACTTCCCTACCAGCCAGATCACCATGCTCAGGTTCCTGATGAACCAGGAGCACTTACAGATCTCTACCATAACAGACCAGCCGGTCATATCGGTAACTGTTCAGTATCCCCTTGCTAGTGAAACAATCGATGTTGGGCAAGGAAGGTACTACGGCCTGGCCTTCTTCTATTACTGTCTTCAAAAATATGGCACTGATGAAGAAAAAGTATCGGGCCTCTTTACGGTTACCTTTCCTATGGTTGTTGAAGCCGTGCTTTACTACGGTGCAAAACTTTGGAGTGACAACATGGAGCACCATCCATCGATTATGCCGTTTCGTGTCGCCGCACAAGACATACGGAATATAACCGTGCAACTCAAATACGAGCCGAATCACTAATCTACACACTATCTCAAACACCACAACGATCCTTTCGTTGTGGTGTTTTTTGCCTATTGACTTTTATATCAGGATATGCTATCCTTGACGTACAAAAGTTGTTGGTGGAAAGAGTAAGTCGATTTTCTTGTAGCTCTATTTTTGTATATTAGTAGGTTTAATCAAAAAATTTTTATGAAAGGTACAATTAAAACCCTTAAGGAAAATGGTTTCGGTTTCATTACAGGCGAAGGTATGGCAAAGGACTTGTTCTTTCACCGTAACGCTCTTGTAAACGTACAGTTCAATGACCTTCGCGAAGGTGATGCTGTTACTTTTGACACAGAGGATTCTCCAAAAGGAATGAACGCAATCAACGTAGAGCGCGTGTAATACCACTCTCTTCAAAAACCACCCCTCACGGGGTGGTTTTTGTTTTGCTCAAAAAACAAAAGTTTTTCTGCGGGAGCCATTTTTAATAGTAATGCCTATAGTGACACTGCTCCTTGTTAGTCTTTTGACCTGAGGGCATCCGCGCATTGGCATGAGCCAATTCCCTCGTGCACCCATTACTGCCGTAAACGAGCAATGTGCCTCATCCTTGAATCCCCAGGCGCAGTACAGTACGCTCCCCTTTTTATCTTTAAAGACTCCTGCCGACAGAAGCCTGTCGCCCATTTCTTTTTGAAAAAAATCTGCATTAATTTCTGGAACGATTCCCAGTCCATCAATAAAAACTTTTTTCTTGGTCTTGTATTTTTCCCACAGAGAAAAATCGGGCACGCTGCTAGGGCATTTCATATAGTCAGTATACCAGAATAAAAAACCGCCCCCTCAAAAACAAGGGAGCGGGTGTGACGGTGTCACGCAAAACGGTACCAAAAAGCTGAATGGCGCCGAGCGAGCATCCGGCCGAGATACGTAAGGGCGACCATAAGAACCAGCGCCATCAAAAGCGCACTAATCCACCAGCCGTGCATCCACAACATTTTGTAGAAGGGGTCGCTCATACAAACAGCGTTTGCATGCAGCGCCGCAAAGTCCAGACGGAACATTGCCCCCCACATTTCCCTCATGTGGGCGAGCAAGTGATCTGCGGGAGTCATCGCGGCGAACAGGTCAGGTGCGGCAGTATGTCCGTTTGCCAAAGCAAGCGGTGTACAGAGAAGCACCCACATCCCTACAACAAAGGAGAGGAGCAAACGTAGTGTTTTCATAAAGAACTATCCTTTTCAGAAACCAGCACATACTGGCTTTTTTATAATATCAATAAAAAAAGTTTTTACCAAGAACGAACGCATGTTTCTGTACCAATCAGGAAAAATAATATACTCTAAGAGGAGAGCTGTATTCTTTTCATCAAATATCTTAGACAAAGGAGGTGTTTATGATTCCGCCAAGCGCTCCCCCTCCCTTGGGTGACTTTGAGGTAGGTAATGTTTATGTCTTCAATCCCCCTATTCTCACGAGGTGTATTCATGTTTGCGAACCACGCGAATGGCAACAACAAATCTTTTCTCAAGGAGTGTGCGTAGGGTTCAGTCTAGGGTATTATATATTCCGAGGATTTTCCCTTAACGATGGGCTCGGTCGTGATTTTCTCATCAGGTGTGGTAACGGTGGTAGTTCGGCTCGCGTTGTTGGCAAACCAAAACTTTACATTGTGCGTTGAAAATGCCGAACCGCATACATAAATATGTATGCGGTTTTTATCCACAGTTTTTGCTTCCATTTCTTCCTATTGGGTGTAAGCTTGAGACAGCACCCGAACACACATGTCACACCTCATCAAAAAAATGAAATCGACACGCACGCATTCCACATCGCCTTCAGCACGCAAACCGCAAGACTCTTTTTTGAGCTCCTTTTCGAGCGACGCGGTGCTTGCCGTTACGATCAACATTATTGTTATCACCGCTGTTCTTATATCATTTATCTTTGTATGGATCGTCAAAGATTTTCTTATTGAAAATAGGACGACGACTATTTTTAGTCTCATTGCACAACAAGAAAAACGACACCTTGGTGCGGAACCAATATTTTCCACCTGGAACCAAGAGAGTTCAAAACAAAAGTTTAAAGACCTCGAAGAAGAGCTCTTGGGCTCGTACCGCGATATTGCAGCAATAGAGCTCCACACTACCGATGGTGTGCTCGTCTGGACAAGCCTCAAAACCCCTGTCTTGGGTACCACCCCCGACAGGGGCGAGATTGCGGAGGTGCTTTCAAGTGGGCGCATCTACTCCGCCCCCGACCCAGCAACAATCCAAGAACTTGACATAAAAGACCTTATCAAGGTTTACGTGCCAATACGCAACGGAGATAGGGTGACATCAGGGGTCGCTGAGGTTTACCTCAATCTAAGCGACATTGTTACCCTCACCAAAAAGGTCCAGATTATACTTTGGTTCCTTATCTTCCTATCGATTATCATCATTTATTGTCTTCTTCGTATCGCATTTAGACACCGAGACAAACAGATCTCACTCCGCAACCAAGAACTTACCGAGATCACCAAAGATCTCGAGAAAAAGGTCATCGCACGCACGAAGGTCATTGAGGACGAAAAAGTCAGGGACGAGGCACTTCTTGCAAGCCTAGGCGAGGGTATAATCGCAACAGATGAAAAAGGGTTCATCACGGCAATGAACAACGCGGGGGAAAAAATGCTTGATTGGCGCGCAAGCGAAGTACTTGGTAAAAAATTAACTGAGGCGATCCCCTCAGTGTATGAAAATGGTGACGCCATACCCCCAGAAGAACGAGTTTGTTTGATAGCGGCAACAAAAGGAATTTCTACCAAAACAACTGATGGTGTATATCTCATCAAAAAAAACGGAGGGAGGATTCCCGTGGCAGTCACCGCAAATCCCGTAATCATCGAAAATAAATCTGTTGGCGCCGTGGTCATTTTTCGCGACATCACCCAAGAAAAAGAACTCGACGAAACACGCAGAAACCTTCTCTCTCTCGCTTCGCACCAGCTGCGCACACCACTCTCTGGTACTAAATGGCTCATCGAGACACTCCAAAAAGGTATCCATGGGCCACTTACAGAGCAACAAGAAGAATACCTCAACGAGATCTACAAAATAAACGATCGCATGACCGCCCTTGTGTCCGACATGATGGGCGTACTGCGTGTTGAAGGTAATGTCGACCAAGCACACAAAGAACGTGTTTCTGTAGCATCAATTTTTTACACGTTGCTTGAAACATTAAATGCAGCCATAAAAAGCAAACAAATAACACTACATCTTCCTGATGACCTTGGGGATGAGATCATCACCGACCAGCTCATGCTCCGCACTATTCTCGAATGCCTTGTGTCAAACGCAATCAACTACTCACCACAAGGAGGAGTAGTGACTATAGGCATCAAAAAGGAGTCTTCCGGAATTGTATTTGCCGTAAAAGATTCCGGAATCGGTATCCCCCAAAAAGAGCATTCCCAAATATTTGAACGTTTTTATCGTGCCTCAAACGCCAAGATCTTTGACATCAATGGCACGGGTCTTGGTCTCTATATCACCTCGATGCTCGCTAAAAAAATCGGCGTACTTCTCTCGTTTGAATCTACAGAAGGAAAAGGCTCAACATTTTATGCGCATGTCCCCTACCCTGACCCAAAGTAATCTTGTTCCTATTTCTCTTCATTAGGTGTAATATTAGTATACATAAACACGTACTATGAAATTACGCACGAAAGCAACTATTTTTTTTGGAACATTCATTCTTGCTATAGCGCTTTCCGTTTTTTTTTACGCTGAAGTTATTGTCGGCAATGTATTCAAAAAACAGGCGACTGACAATCTCCGCATTATTGCCGAACAAAGCGAGAGCATCTACCTTGCCTATTTGGGAAGCATCCGCGTACGAGCAAATGACTGGGCATCCGACTCAACGGTCCGCAACATAACAAAGACCATACTTGACGCACCGGTAGCATCCCCTGAACGTTCCCGTATTGCACGAGAATTTGCGACGTATCTCTCTGAGATAAAAATGCCTCTCGACGAGACGGTTTTTTTAGTCGATCTTCTTGACAAGAATGGCATCGTAATCGCCTCAACACAACCAGAACGCATAGGGAATGACGAACGAGCTGAGGAGAGGGCGCATACTAAGGTGCATGATTTCGATGCAACAATCCATTCGGAATTCAACGAAGTATTTTTTGGCACGATTATCATAAACGGTGAGGAGGTTCCAACACCTTCAATGAGCGCGACGGTGCGGATGTTTGATATAGACAAAAATGGCAAGCGTATACCCCTTGATGCGGTGATGCTCATATATTTTTCTAACGCAAAAGAAATCGCCGACATGCTAGGCTCTGGAGAAAATGTCTACGCGGTATCATCTGGACAGATGGATAGACTCACCAACAAGGCTCTCTTGGAGGGTTACCTGACCTCGGAAATCTATCTAGTCAACAGTGAGCGTATCTTGGTGACACCGACGCGTCTAATAAAAAATGTGGAAGTCAAACAAAAAGTGGAGACCTTTCCCGTGCAAGAGTGCCTCGAAAATGGTAGAGAAATCAGCGGGGAGTATGACAACTATCTAGGGGTTCGCGTACTGGGTGCCTCTATGTGTTTTCGTAACGAAGGAATTGTGGTTATTACTGAAGTAGCAAAAAGTGAAATATTCGCACCATTGACAGACCTTAACCGCTCTACGTCGTTTATTGGGATCATTGCTCTCATTTTTGGAACCTTTGTTGTTGTATTCTTTGTACAAAAAAACCTTGCCCGCATCAATAATATTATTTTCGCTGCGAAAAAAGTTGCGGAAGGCGACCTATCAGTAAAAACAAGTGTATCCACAAAAGATGAGCTAGGGTACCTTGCCTCAGTATTCAATACAATGATCGCCTCTGTTCGCGACAATCAAGAAAGCCTACTAAAAGCAAAACGTGATGTTGAAAAGGAAAAAGTAAAAGACGAGGCGCTCCTCATCAGTATCGGCGAGGGAGTCCTCGCCACCGACAGCGCGGGCAACATTACCATCATTAACAATGTGGCGGAGCAAATACTTGGATGGAACGCAGATGAGGTCATCGGGAAAAAGGCAACCGAAGTGATCCTTGTTATGGACGAAGATGGCAATATGGTCCCCCCAGAAGAACACGCTATTCCGGTCACCCTTAAAACACGCACTACGATCACATCTGACACGATGCAGTATGTCAACAAAAAGACTGGCAAGCATACCCCTGTCGCTGTCACCGTGAATCCTGTTATCCTTGATGGAAAACTTATTGGCGCTGTTGCCATCTTTCGTGATGTCACCAAAGAAAAAGAGCTCGAGGAAACCCGTCGCGACTTACTCTCGCTCGCTTCACATCAACTGCGCACCCCTCTCTCGGGAACCAAGTGGCTCATTGAAACTCTGCAAAAAGGTATTCACGGAACTCTCAACAAAGAACAAAGTGAATACCTTGACGAGATCTACAAGATCAACGAACGAATGACCTCTCTTGTACACGACATGCTCTCCGTCCTTCGTATGGAGAGTGGTATTACTTCGACAAAAAAAGAAAATGTTTCTGTGATTGCTCTCGTGCGCGCCGTATTTGATGGATTTGACGCCGTAGCAAAAAACAAACAAATCTCTCTCCGACTTGCCGAAGGAGAGGACTGTACTATTGATGTAGATACATTACTCTTGCAAAACATTCTTGAAGGACTACTGTCAAACGCAATCAATTATTCAAATCCCGGCAGTGAGACAGTCGTCAGTATCGAAAAGAAACCCACCAAGGTCACGATTGCCGTAAAAGACTCTGGTATCGGCATCCCTAAGGACGAGCAGCGACAAATTTTTTCACGCTTTTATCGCGCATCAAACGCAAAGACGTTTGATACACATGGTACAGGTCTCGGACTCTACATAACTTCAATGCTCGCAAAAAAGATCGGCGCATCCCTCTCTTTCGAGTCTGACGAAGGGCAAGGGACGACCTTTTATATTCACCTACCGTTAGACAGTCAAAGCGAGTCGGCAAACTTGTCGGAAGACTTGACTCGTGTATAATAGAAGGATACTATAGATAATAAACATATGAGCCATATATTAGTTGTTGAAGACGAAGAGTTCTTGGTACGAGCACTCAAAGATAATCTCGAGTCCGAGGGGTACACGGTGGCTGTGGCTATGGACGGTGAGGCTGCTTTTACTGAGCTCGAAAAGAGAAAGCCTGACCTTATCTTGCTTGATCTATTGCTTCCTAAAAAGAATGGATTTGATGTACTCAAAGAGGTAAAAGAACACCTTGAATGGAAAATCATTCCAGTGATCATCCTCTCTAATCTTGGTGAGGACTCTGAAATCAAGCGAGCTCTTGAACTTGGTGCTAGTGACTACTTCGTAAAATCTCAACACCCTATCCAGGAAGTCGTCGACAAGGTCCGCGAATATCTGCTGGGTAAAGGGGCTTCAAAAGCTCAGTTATAAAAAGAGGGCTTCTGCCCTCTTTTTTGTTTATATCTCCCTGAATCAAATGTGTGCATAAATTGATTGTATATAGAAAATGCGCAAGGTATAATGAAGTAAAGATATTATGTCTGGCATTACGCGCACCATAAAAAAATTCTCTACCATTTTTTTCGTAATGGCAGTTTTTTTGTTTGCGCAAAACATAGCTCTTGCGGCAACAACCGGACAAGTATACCCGACACTAGGGACGACGGTTGCCGAGTCTCCATGGCTTGATAACACTTGGACTAAGCCGACGAACATTTATTCTGATAATGCCGCAACAGCAAATGTAACGGCACCATCTTACGACAACGGTGACCAGACCTATGTTTTAAAAGCAACAGGTTTTGACTTTAGTGCTATCCCTGACGGTTCCACCATTAATGGCATCACCGCGCGCATCAATGCCTTTTATCGCTCTGGGCAAGGTTCAGGCTCAATGGACCTCTGTCAGCTCCTCGACATCTCGCGCGCAAAAGTTGGCACTAACAAATGCTCCACACCGGTTGCACTCACCACTACGACCTCTACCATCATCACCCAAGGAAGTGCGAGTGATCTCTGGGGGAATGTACTGACATCCACCTGGGTAAAAGATCCTGACTTTGGTATTGCAATGGGTATCCTTGCGACTGCCGCCAATGCTGATGTTGATGTCGACTATGTCACCCTTGAAGTAAGCTACACACCGCCAACCACCACGATAAGCAACTTTGTAACCGCTGAACCAGGCAACTCAACCATCGCTCCGGGCGCATCAGCACTTGTTGATTCATTTGGACTCGCGACAAGCGCCGGCGCCGACACCGTAACGGGCGCAACCGTCACTCTCGCTGCAGGCACGGGTGCGCGTGTCGCGACGGTAGCAATTACCAACAACGGCGACACGGTCACGTATTGTAGCGCCACCCCGTCAGGCGACACGGCAACACTTACGGGTTGCGGTATTCCCGTATCAACCACGAACACACAATTTAAAATAAAGATCACCGCGATCTCCCATACCTCGATGCCCGCACCACCGGGCGGGTCATATGCAGTGGCCGGCACGGTGACCGCCTTCACAAGCACCAACCCCCAAGCCGGCACCGACTCGGGAAGCTCAACCATCACCATCGACAACGCCTCCCCTGCAGGCACCGCCGGCGCAAACGCAACGGGTGGCGATGCGCAGGTGACTGTAGGATGGACCAATCCTGCTGACAGCGACTTCCAAAAGGTCATCATTTATTGCAAGACTTCAAGCATCACTGAAACACCAACTGAGGGCACCGACCCTTCAGTCGACGGTACGACTTGCGATGGAACTGCACGCGTAAAATACAGCGGCTCCACCAGTCCGCAAATTTTTAGTGGGCTCACCA
>MHUY01000016.1:71025-72759 GCA_001825115.1 Candidatus Yonathbacteria bacterium RIFOXYC2_FULL_47_9
CAAGTTTCTGCAGCGCCCTCCCCTTCACCTGTCACCACGCTCGGCAACGGCACTGACCCTAGTAATGCATCTATCGCGCCGAGTGGTAGCGCCACGATGGCAGACGCGTTTACGTTTGTTACCAACACAGGCACCGACTCTATCACTGCCGTCGTCGTCGGACTTGCTGCTGGAACCTCAGGGGGATTAAGTTTGGTCGAGATAACCAACGACGGCGGAACAGTTATTTACGGCTCTACTGCAAATCCTGCAAGCGATACTCCATCGGTCTCCCTCTCAGGACTCACCGCAACCACCGGATCTACCCAATACAAGATTCGCGTCACGCCAAAAAGTCATACCAATATGCCGTCACCACCGGGCTCCACCTATTCTGTCACGGCTAAAATAAATTCATTCACCAGCACCCAATCCACACGCAGGATCTGATACCGCTGGTACGACCGTCACCATCGACAACGCCTCCCCCGCCAACGTAACGAGTGCGACAGGCAGCGCGGGTAATGCGCAGGTAACCACGAGCTGGACCAACCCTGCTGACAGTGATTTTCATAGTACGGTCGTTCTACGTCGTGCCTCAAGTGCGGTTGCCGATGTGCCCGTCGAGGGTACGACGTATGTGGTGGGCAATACCATTGGCACGGCAACCGTTGCGTGTGTGATAGCAACCCCTACGGCCACTTGTGTTGACTCAGGACTTACCAACGGGACTGCGTACCACTACAAGATATTTAGTAAAGATTCAAATGGTAACTATGCGGCGACGGGAGTGGTGCCTACGGGGAGTCCGTTTACGCCTATTGCGCCGACTTTTACTACCACAATTGCTAATGGCACCAACCCCCCGAGCGTCACTCTCGCACCTGGCGACTCCATTACCGACCTTGATACTTTCACCCTCGTCACCAGTGGCAACACCGATAGTATCACCGCACTCACCGTTACCCTCACGGGCACCAATTCATTTCAATCATTAAGCGAGGTACGCATCACAAGCAGTACGGGTGCTACCACGTATTTCAGCGCGGTCTCTAATCCGTCGAGCAACACTGTCTCATTTAGCGGGGGCACTCCTGTTCCTGTTACCACCAGCACGGCAACTTTCAAGGTGCGCATCACCCCTAAAACTCACGCCAACATGCCCGTACCTCCAGGAGTATCTTATTCTGTCGGCGGCACGGTTACCTCATTCACCAGCACGAACGGTCAGGCGGGTACCGACCCAGGAAGCGCAACCATTACCATCGACAATCTCTCTCCTTCAGGAGCTACATCGGTAAGCGGGAGCTCTAGTAACACCCAGGTAACTTTGAACTGGACCACCTCGGCTTCAAGTGATTTCAGTCGCTCAGTAATGCTTCGTTGGACAGGTTCATCAGCTGGTTCGGAGGTTCCTACTGAAGGAACTGATTACACAAACGGCAACACTATCACCACTGCAACAGTCGCCTGTGTACGCACGACCGATGCTGCCTCGACTGTGGTTTCAGGAACTGACGGTGCCGGCACGGGGGGATGTAGCGCGACCGCACTCACCAACGGACAAGCTTACACCTATAAAATATTTCAAAAAGATTCAAACGGTAACTATGATGTCGGTGTCGCCGTCGGCACCTTTACTCCGTCCCCTACTCCTACTACTACCCTCGGCACCGGCTCTGACCCCGTCGCTACCACCATCGCCCCAGGAACATCTGCGACCGATGTCGATCAATTCACCCTTCAAACAAACAC
>MHUY01000017.1 GCA_001825115.1 Candidatus Yonathbacteria bacterium RIFOXYC2_FULL_47_9
AGCTTTGAGGCGCGCAAACGACGCTCACCAGCAATGAGTTCGTACTCGACCGCGAGTCCACCCTCGGGCTTTTCGATTTCGCGACGCGTGACGACAAGCGGCTGCAAAATACCATACTGCTTGATAGAGTCCGAAAGATCACGGAGCTTGTGCTCGTCGAATTCTTTACGGGGCTGAAAAGGGTTTGGTTTTATTTTTTCAACCTCGATCCAAAAGATCGCGTTCTGATACATTTGATTTGGTGGTTGTGGTGACATGTCGAATTGAGTAAAAATTAATTTCGTGTGCACTCATCTTACCACAAGAAATACTCCACGCAAAAACTTCACGCACCACATTGACCAACCAATGAAACCGTGATACTTTAACGGCAGGTTTAGTTGTTTAAAAATACTTAAGAGGAGGTCTTAATGAAATTATTTGAGCTAGTTCATGGCAAAATGGTCCCTGAGGTCTATTCTCTGGGGTTCACAGGAACGCATTTTCAATTTCTCGTTTTACCTCATATTTGGTTAAAAATAGTCGCTCATGCAGAACACGGAACATACTTCACCTCATCTCAAAAAAATGGTTTTACCCCTCCTGATAAAAAAGAATCTCCGTGGGGTGTAGCAGAATGCGCCACCATCTCACATCTCCTTGATGGGCGAATAGCGATAAACATCCCCGCCGTCCCCACTCAAGGACAAGAGGATTTTTGGGATGAAATACGAAACTATGCTCATACCATAAGCCTGCTCACGAGACTTTTTTACCACATAACGGCTGAACAGAAAAAAGAAAGTACGTTGGATTGTACACCTCAACTCTTTCACATAAATACCTATGTTGGTGAGGCAGGTCAATTTCACGGTGCGGCACTTGATCTCTCGGTTTCTCTTACTGCGCGTCTCTATCTTTACAAGTTAGGAGAAAATATTTACTGGAAAGACACGGTGCAATCAATGGAAGATCATTTTGAAACTTTGTCTCCTCAAGAGAACGGTAGCTATTCTAATTTCTTTTCAAGAGGCCTCGGGGCTCGCTTGCGGGAACGCGGACTTCTTGATTTCAAAACATTTGGTGACTGTGCCTGTTTAGGAGCAAACCCCAGTAGTTTTGGTGATAAAGAAGGGTGCTACCTTTCAAGTCACAACGTTGACAATGTGGTTCAGCAATTTAATTTACTCGTCGCCATCGCATCAGTATGGCAAAAAGTAGCGGACGGCATTCGAAGCTAGTTTTTTCACTTAATGCAGCAGGGTTTAAAAACCCTGCTGTTTTTTTGCCTAAAACCCTTACAAAACAAGCTTTTTTATACCTTGACTTTTTCGTTAAAAAGTGCTATCATTTACTTAGATAATTCTTTATAGGAGGCTCCTTTGAGCGACATCTACCGCACGATAGCAGATGCAATATCCGCAACATTACGCGAGAATAACTGCACATTCGATGCAGCATTCTCAACCGTAATGCAGAACTACAAGCACCTCGACTGGGCAACCACACGGCGTGAAGTTGGCAGCATTCTCGGTAAACGGAAAAAACGTCCGCGTAAGGCAAAAACCCCTCGACAGCTTGACCTCTTGTTTGGTCGCCCGCGCGAAGAAGTACTTGCCGACGCAGCTGAAGCAGAAGCAACCCTCATACGCGGAATCCCCGCTCACGACCTTTAATTTCAAACGACACCTCGGTGTCGTTTTTTTCTTTGGTCAGTTTTGCATAACCCCCTTATTTATTCCTCCGTGTCCGTACGAAAAAGATACGTTGTTGCAATCACGATAATAACCGTAAGGAGTACCGCGTACACAAACTTTGCAACAAGGGTTCCTGCTCCTGCAAAAGGAAGGAAATATTCAATGAGTCCTTTTATGGCTTCATTCCACGCAAGACCAACCACAACACCGAGACCACCCATGATGTAGGTTGCTGTTTTTTCGCGTACCTCAGTCCGAAGCTTCGCACCTTCATTTTTTAATGTATTTATTTGTTCCATATTATTCTCCTTTATTAAGCTCGTAAACGACGTCTTTGCGTTCGACGACTACCTCCCACCCGTTTCTCTTGGCATGCTTGTAGAGTTTTAAATTGGGGTTAAAACAGATTGGCCGTTCAACAAGCTCAAGAAATGCAATGTCGCTCTCGGTATCGCCCACACCAACCGAGTCCTCGAGGGTGAGACCGTCCTTTCCTACCGCGCGACGAAGCACCGCAGCTTTGTTGGCGATAACATGCTCGTCTTCGACACGACCCGTAAAGCAGTCTGTGGGGCCAAGCTCGTAAAATTTTCCGTACACCTTATCAAACCCGAGCTCCTTGCAAAAGAGGTCGAGAATTCCTTTTGGTGAATGCGAAATAGCGAGTAAGTAATACCCATCTTTTTTAAGTGCACTAATGAGCTCTTTGGTGAACACGTAGGTGCGGTTGCGGTACCTATCTACCACCATTTGTGCAGCCTCGGTAAATGCATCGTAGTGCACCCCTTTGATATGCTTAATAAAGACTCCGACCACCGCCATGATGTATGATTCGTAGTCCCCTTCGCGGTCGAGCCATCGTACCTTTTCACGATTATAGTCCGCACGCACCGATACGGGGAATATCTCCTTTTCAATCAGAACCTCGACCAGCTCGATAAGCAAACTCGATCGAAATATCGTGCCATCGATGTCGAAAATCGCTACCTTGCGCAATCCTTTTATGTCTTCTTTTTCCATTACTGTAGTATACCCTGTTTTGCCGCCTCAATCACGGCGCGAATTTCGCCATAGGTATAGTCGTCCCCCAGGGTGTCTTTTAGATACTTCAGGGGTAAGTACCCATTCTTGCTAAGCGCTTTTTGGATGACGACAATCTTTTCCTGCGGAACAAGGTCGGTGATTTCCACCTCCTTTAACGCAAGGAATGAGGCAAGATGGTTTTCAATGGTGGAGACGGTAAGGTCACGAGCCGTTGCTATCTCGGTGACCGTCTTTCCTTCACGAAACAGACGCAAAGTCTCTGCTTTTGTTTCGTTGATGACCGGTTTTGTTTTCTCGCGTGCACGAGGCCGACCTGAAGAAATCTTTTCAGATATTTTTGTTTCTAATGCGTGCTCACTACAATACTTCACAATACATGCCAAAAAAGTTTCTCCATAGCGCGCGGTTTTCACCTCGCCAAAACCAGAGATGCGTTGCATGTCATCCAGACTGAGGGGTAGATAGGTAGCCAACTCGAGCAAGGTCGCATCGGAAAAAATAACATATGCCGGTACCTCTTCTTTGAGAGACAGTTCCATACGCAAGCTCTTGAGCTCCTCAAAGAGCTCTTCCTCGTAGGGCTCTTCTTTTGTTTCTATTTTTGCCGTAGCAAGAGGCTTCACCATCGCCACCTTTGTCTCACCCTTGAGCACCGCGAGGCTTTTGCCTGTAAGTGCGAGGAGTGGATATTGATCCCCCGCCTGCCTCAGATATCCCATCCCTACAAGCTCCTTTATTGAGCGAATCCATTCTTCTTTTGAAATATCCGCACCGACGCCGTAGGTTTTGATCTCTTTGTGTTCTTCTTTGATCTTTTCTGACTTTGACCCCCGCAAGAAATCCACCACATAGCTCAAGCCATAGTGCTCCTCGAGGCGTACTACGGCAGAGATTGCCTTTTGTGCAGTTACTGTCGCGTCATAGGTCTCATATTCGGTCAGACACACATCACAGCTCGCGCAGGTATCGGGGGTTTCCTCTCCAAAATAATTAAGCAGATGTTTTCTACGGCAAGTTCGTATTTCGCAAAAGTCCGCCATTTGTCCCAGCTTGCGGAGCATGATGCGTGTCTGGTCTGGATTACCTTCGACCGACGCAAAACGCTTGAGCTTCATCACATCACCACTGCCATAAAAAAGAAGTGCTTCGCTTCGAACGCCGTCTCTCCCCGCTCGACCGGTTTCTTGATAATAACTTTCAAGATTTTTTGGTAAATCCATATGCACCACAAACCGCACATTGGACTTATTGATACCCATACCAAATGCGATAGTCGCAACAATAATCTGTATCTTGTCTTTTTGAAAGAGCTCCTGATGTTTGTCTTTGACCCCTTTGTCCAACCCCGCATGATATGGCTTTGCAGAAAAACCATCTGCGCTGAGGCGTGCAGCCAAGGTTTCTGTAGACTTCCGCGACAAGGTGTAGAGAATACCCATCTCTCCTTTATGTTTATGTAAGTATTCTACGAGCCGTTCATAACTATCCTGTTTCGGTACGACAAAATAGTGAATGTTCGCGCGATTAAAGCTCGAAACAAAAACGCGCGGATCCTTGAGTCCCAATTTTTCGAGGATGTCCGCTTGGGTCAAGTGGTCTGCCGTCGCCGTGAGCGCAACGACAGGCACCTCAGGAAATTCTTTTTTCAAGCGCGCAAGGTGAAAATACTCAGGACGAAAATCATGCCCCCACTGCGAGATACAGTGCGCTTCATCAATGGCAAAGAGTGACACGCCAATTTCGCGAAGCACACCAAGAAAGGCTCCACCGCTCGCAAACAGTTTTTCGGGTGCCACATACAAAAGTTTTAGCTCTCCGCGACACAGGCGTGCAACCACCTCATCCTGCTCGTCAAAATCGAGCGAGGAATTTAAATATGCGGCCGCGATGCCGTTCATACGGAGCGCGTCCACCTGATCCTTCATGAGCGCAATGAGGGGCGACACCACCACCGTCACCCCTTCAAATATCAAAGCAGGAATCTGGTAACAGAGCGACTTGCCACCACCCGTTGGCATCAACACAAAAGCATCCATGCGGTCGAGCACGGTCTGAATGATCTCGTCCTGATCTAAGCGAAAGGCTTCATACCCAAACTGGGTTTTGAGGATACTGAGCGGAGTTGGCGCTATTTTAGGCTCCTCTTTTTTCATCTCCTCAATATAGCACAGCGGGCTACCCCCGCGCGGACCGACGAATAGCAGTCATCAAAAGCACCACAATACCTACCGTGAGGCAAGCCCCCACAAACCGGTAATCCCAAACATCCCGACGCATCCCGACCACCACAAGTCCCAAAGCAAACAAGATATAGTACCCGGCAATAAACGCGAGATGTTTGGATTCGATCGTACGCTCGTTGAACCACTGAGCCCAAAGGAAGTAAAGATATGCACCAATAAAGACCGCTTGCACACAGAGGATGACCGCAAAGGACTTTGTCTCAAGGAAAAATGAGGTGAGCCAGTTAAGGGGTGGGAACAAAAGTCCGGCAAAGAAAAACACCCACAGAGGCGCACTAGGCGCAGAGGAACTCGGAACACGCACGGTACGAGAGAGGTGCACCAAAAGGGCGATGATGCCCACGAGCGCCGCGAGCTTTATCCAATATCCATCAAAGGTATGCGGTATGATGATGGTCGTCCACCCAATAAAAAGAGCAAGGACACTCATCGAAACGTACGCTAGGGCCTTACTGATTTTGACCTCGCGCGCGAGAAATACGGCAAGCGTGAGTGGGATAATGAAGCTTACGAATGCATGGCTCGCAACAAGAGAGAGCGTCCATGGCCATTGTACGCCCGCCCAGACCCCCACCCCGCCAAGGACGGACAAATCCGAGAAAGAGGTATCGAACAAGGACTTCACAATGAGCCCTTCGACAACAATACCTGCTATTGGTAAGAGGAAAAGCAGACTCGTGCGCGAAGCCACCCTCTGTGTAAAATACGCAAGCACCACAATGAGGAATGCGTACGGCAGAAGTGTCCCCATAAAAACCCCCCACACCCCAACCTCACTGAGTCGTGTCGAGCCATTCAATATCTCCGCAGTCAGTGGCGCACACAGTGCCAACACTAATATTCCAATTTTTGTTTTCATTCCCTCTATTATACCTATAAATGAAATTTACAAAAAAACCTCATGGTATTACCCATGAGGTTGCGAATATACATTCCCTGCTATTGTAACTTGAGGTCGTATTGATAGAACATGTTCGAGTCCAATTTGTATGTCGCACGGACGCCATCGTAGGTTTCAACAACAATTACCGATTTTGTGAAAAAATTGCGTTCGGTCTCCAAAACCTTTTTGACGCTCGGACAGTAGACTTTCAGCTCTTTTGCGATACCTCTTTCTGTGTAATAGATATTCGCCATAAAAATGGGCACCGCGCAAAGCATCAGAGCGATGCATTCAATTGACGTAAAACCTTTTTGTACAGCTGTCATGCGAGCCCCCCTTCTTCCGAGTTTCCTTGATGAAGTATTTTGAA
Organism: Candidatus Yonathbacteria bacterium RIFOXYC2_FULL_47_9; assembly: GCA_001825115.1. Lineage (GTDB taxonomy): Bacteria > Patescibacteriota > Minisyncoccia > Phycocordibacterales > UBA1550 > UBA1550. The sequence continues at coordinate 6,217 of MHUY01000017.1, forward strand.
CTTGACCTTCAGCCCAGAGAGAAATCTGCTGAATAGCAACTGACTTTTGACGGGACGATCGCAAGTAACAATGGCTCCGCAAGGGGCGCCATACTCCCCGTGCACCTCAACCTGGACTATCACGCCGTTTTTGTCGTAAAGCTCCACACACTGAGTCTTCAAATTAAAGCGTGTACTGACAGAAAAATAGCCGTGATGAACGAGTAGTTTTGCAATGCTGTCCAATTTCTTACGAAAACTGGCGACGTAAAAACTGCCGCTGCAGTCTGCCCATGGATCTTTTTCAACTTTTAGATCCTGACTTCTTACTCCTTTGAGCCATTCAAACATGGAAACCTCCAATTAATAAAGAGCACCGAGATGTCTCGCTCAAGAGAAAAGACTCTGAGCAACCTGGGGTTACTCTACTGCACAGGAGGGGTTAAGTCAAACCACCAGAACCCACTTCTAAAGAGGTGGCTGCATCCCTTGATCAATCTTATTAAACTGCATCGTCTTGGGGTCAAGGAGTAACCAGAGACTCTTACCCATTGATGGCGGTACGGCGAAACTTTCCCCAGGATTACGGTCGGCGTAGTTCACCACAATCATCGTGTCCCCTTTTCCCATTTCGGTCGTCTGCGGTGCGATACGATCACCAAGGAGCAATCCATGAGAGCCCACGTAGCCGTCTTTAGTATTCAGCGCGGCGACAACATAGTAAAAGGTGCCGCTGCCACCCATCTCTTGTGTCAAAATAAATGCGATGTCTTCCCTACCGTCCCCGTCAAAATCACGCCTTACCTCATTGCCAAAATACCGCGTGATAATCTTTGAAACAGAGCCTGGCGCTGCCTCTATTTCAAAAATACCGTTCTTGATAGTGACCGGCTTACCGTCGATGATGTATGTTGCATCCTTGGGGCTTGTGGCAACAATATTTACAATAGGAGTATTGTTGACCGCAACTTTAAACTTGAACGCGCCGAGACCTAGAGCCCCCGCAATGATTAAAAGCAATACGACGGCAATACCAACTGTTGTTTTGTTCATAGGGGGTATTGTAACATGAAAGAGTATGGCGGTCACCTCACCCTAACTCCATAACTACATAGGCCTCGCCTATGTAGTTATGGAGTTAAAACATAATGGGAACCTCGAGGGCGTCGTTGTGCTCGGGGAGTCCCGACGGATTGTCTTTGCGCAAAATGAGGGCCCCTCTCCTGCTGTATACATTTTCATCTACCGTAAACGTTACCGTCGCTTCAAACGGTACGAAGTCGGTGGTCATCCAATCGCTTTTTGCTTGGGCGACGCCTTGCGCGATTATCCTACCGTCCCAATCTACGAGTACTACAGGAAAACTTGCTTCAAAAAACCATGTCCCGCGCGCCCCCCCGGTGACTACGAGCGGACTTGTAATGACCTGATTTGGTCGTGGTGTATTGAGGTGAATAAGATCAGTTTTCTCAAGCTCGTTCCCAACGTTTTCAACAAAAGTTTGATTACCATAGCGACACTGACGAGGATAGGACTCCATCACCGGACTGCCGGTCGCAACACATTCCTCAAAACTAGTAACGACTACCAGCGTCTCTTTATGGGTAAGTTTCCAGAATACCCCGAGGGCTATCATTACGATGATTATTATACTAAGTGTTGTTTTCATGCGGTAATTATATCATGAAGGGGTTCCCGAAAACATATACTTTACGATGAGAATTCTATTTCTTGATAGACAAGGGCTGCTGGGAAAAATGCTTCAAGGATGATAAAATGTGAATACTTTATGGAATCTTTAGACAAAGAGAACAAACCTCTTACGGGTGGGGAGCAAAAAATTGAAGAATACGCCAATCGTATTAAAAATGGAGAATCTAAAGATTCCATTTTTCAAGATTTACCCGAATCATTTAAATCTGGCATTGAAGATAAGCTTGCTAATCTAGCTGAAGAAAAAACAGAGCAAGGAATAAGCGAGATTCCTCCACAATATCAAGGGTTAAATTCCGAAACGCTCGATTTCATTTGGACATTTCCTGAATATATTGGCCAAGAAAAAACAAAGGAGCTAAAAGAAAAGAAAGCCAGAGTTCTCGCTGCACTTCGAGAAAAAGAATCTTCTGAAATAACAAAAACAGAGAGGCATCAAGCAGACCAAAAAGAGATCGAGGAATTAAGGGAGCAATTAGGAATTGTAAAACCAGTTGAGGGCACCGAAATACGAGAAGGAGAAGCTACTGCCCCCAAACCTGAAGAACCACCAACGTTAAGCGTGGAAGAGCGTAAAAAGATTCATGGCTGGACAGCAAGTTATGAACTAGCAAAAATTGCAAAGCAACAAGGTGTTGATTTGTCAAAAATCTCAAGAGAAGACTATGCAAATTTTGCAATACAAAATTCTTTGGCTATTGACGATGACCAACTGAGAGTTGCCCCGTGGCAACGAATGGGTACTTCTGTTGAAGAAATTGTACTAACAAACAGAGAAAGAAAGTCGGAAATAAAAGAAGACTCCGAAAAAGCTTTTGCAAAATTTTGCTACGAAATACGACAAAAAGCAGGACAAGAAGATCGCTTTCTTTCAGAAAACATAAGAGTACGACAAGGAACAAAGGATTCTAATTCTTGGCTATTTTTTGGGATTAATAACGGAACGGGAGGAAAAAGTAATGAAACCTACAAGTCATATGTTTCTGTTAAAGATTTAAATACTCTGACCCCTGAAAGATTTACACAATTTATGACCGCACTCCGAGATGCAAACTATAATGGCGACATCAAAATTTTTCAAGACCTATCAGAGCAAGGTGTTAGATTAAACGACCAGATTGTTATGCATGGAGGTTCACAAGCAGACGCAGAACTTGCTTTGCATGTTGCTGAAAATTTTTTTGGCGCAGACATAGACCAAAAAAGTGTCGGTAAAGATGAAGTCATCGACGGAGAACCTAAAAGCTACAGTCAGATTCTCGCCCAGAAAATTGCTGAGGCCGTGAATCCATCTAAGGGGTAAAAATAAGGTCCACATTAAGGCAACGTATGGCTAAAATCCCATAAAATATATATTTTTACAGAATTTGGGTCCAACACAAAACATTGACAAAAATGCCTATATGCGTTATACTTTATTCAGGTAACTAGAGGGTTCAATACTTCTCATAGTTGAATAAACATTGATAAAGGAGGCGGTAATGAAAGCACTGAGATTTCAGGTTCAAACAAACACTTCATCTATTTTGATGGGTATTGCACTGCGAGACATAGAGGATGGGACAGCTGTCGCTGACCACCTTCCCTATTATGAACTTCCCTATTATGAACCGGAAGATCAGTACGGTTTTTTTACGGATGACGATTTCGATCAACCTGATGACCTGGGGCTCTCTCATTACGATGACTTTGATTACCGTGCATTTGAAGAACAAGTGCTGTTGCCTGAAGATCTGTGGGAAGGAGAAACCTCAGACGCAATGCCTGAAACGGGCGGCATCGAGCTCTTGCGGTGGCTGATGGAAGGGGTGAA
>MHUY01000018.1:0-816 GCA_001825115.1 Candidatus Yonathbacteria bacterium RIFOXYC2_FULL_47_9
CCCTTGATTTAAAATAGTGTCGAGCGCAATGGCAGTCTTGCCGGTGCCACGATCACCAATGATGAGCTCACGTTGTCCGCGACCAATAGGTACCATCGCGTCAATAGCCTTGATACCGGTGTGGAGCGGGGTGTCCACGCCCGAGCGATCAATCACGCCAAACGCAATGCGCTCGATAGGCAAACGACCTTCTTCTTTAATAGCACCTTTGCCGTCGATAGGCTCGCCGAGCGCGTTCACCACGCGACCAACCATCGCCGAAGAAACAGGAATCGAAAGTGTCTTGCCGGTACCACGTACCACCATCCCCTCGCGAATACGCTCTGCACCAGAAAGAATAACGGTCTTTACAAAATCCTCCTCGAGATTGAGCACAAAGCCCACCACCGGCTCGTGATCAAGCGCGTCCTTGAGTGCCTTGCCTTCGGTCGTTTCAAAAACAACCATCTCTGCCATCATAGCGTCCTTGAGGCCCTCGATCTCGGCAATACCGTCGCCGGCTTTTACAACCGTACCGATACGCTCGACCTTGGTTTTAGGTTCAAGCGCTTCGATCTCTTTCCTGATTTTTTCGATAAGAATGGTATTCATGGTGGTTTCTAATTAGTAATATTTTGATAGAGCTCAATGAGTGAGCGTTTGTAACTACTGTCGATGAGGAGGTCTTTGGTACGAATCTGATATCCTCCAATGATCGTTTCGTCGACTATATCACGACGGGTTGTATCAAGGGGTAAAAGAGCTTCAGTAAAATAATGATCATAAGCATGCACCCACTTGGTGCGACTCTTTGTGTCCGCCGTCACGAGTATTGCC
>MHUY01000018.1:868-4376 GCA_001825115.1 Candidatus Yonathbacteria bacterium RIFOXYC2_FULL_47_9
CTTCTATTTTCTCGAGCTCGGCAGGAATGAAAGGCAGTAGCCCTGTGTGTCCGTGTGCTTTTATGACTTCATAAAAACGCGCGAGCACCTTTTCAGCTTCCTTTTCATTTTTACCAGAGAGGGCCTCTGTAAGCGCTTCTGCGTACCAAGATGCTTTCATGTTTATTATGGGGTGCGGAGAACCTTTTCCGCAGCAAGGACAGCCATACGCGCGACTTCGCGTTCAGCTTTCGCTATCATCTCCTGGTGCTCACGCTCCGCACGACGCTCTGCCTCGTTCAAAAGGTGCACAGCCTTGCGATGTGCGTCTTTCATAATGAGGTGTTCCTCGCCCTCGGCATGCTTCTTTGCGGCAACAATAATCTCGTCACCTTTTTGTGTCGCTTCGCGGAGAATGTGCGCTTTTTCTACTTCTGCAAGACCAAGCTCCTCCTCTGCCTGCTCTGCATCTTTGATAGCACGCGTGATTTTTGCGCGACGCACATCCACCATCGCAAGCACTGGCTTGTAGAGAAAACGATGCAGTACAAAAAGAAGCAAACCAAAGTTTACCCCTTGGATGAGCAAGAGTTTCCAATTAATACCGAAGACGGTGATGATTTGTTCCATACGGGGAGCGTACTATGTATTACGCGAACTTTACGATGAATGCGATAACGAGGGCGAAGATCGCGAGTGCCTCGGTAAACGCAATACCGATGAACATTGTTGCGGTAACCTTGCCTGCAGCGTCAGGATTGCGACCGATAGCCTCGAGTGCCTTTGACACAATGAGACCAATACCGATACCAGGACCAATAACGCCGAGACCTACCGCGAGTGCCATACCTAATGTTTTTGCTACTTCAATATCCATATAATTATTTGTTACTTATTATTAAATCAAACGTATTCCTAATGCGGCTCCGTGACCGCGATCTTTACAAAGAAGAGGGTCAGGAGTGCAAAGATCGCCGCCTGCATAAAACCGACGAAGACCTCAAAGGCCATAATGGGGACCGGGAGTACCATAGGGACGAAATGTTGAATGACCAAGATCATTACCTCGCCCGCAAAGATGTTTCCAAAGAGACGGAACGAAAACGAGATCAAACGCGCCACCTCGGAAAAGAGCTCGATGATTCCCACCAAGAATCCTAAGACCGAGGTAACATTAACAAATTTCCGCCCATATCTCAAGGCACCCAGCGTTGCGACCCCCGTGAACTCAATAACGAAAAATGAGATCATCGTGAGCGCGAGGGTCGTATTGAGGTCCGTATTCATCGAGCGCAGGAGCGGTGAGAACTCGCCATCCGGATGATAAAAGCCGATACTTCCGATCCCTGGAGTGAACTCGATGAGATTTGCCGTAAAGATAAAGAGGAATATCGTGAGGATGAGCGGGAACAGTTTGCGGGCAAGCTTTTCGTCCTCAAGCGTCTCGGTCATATAGTCGAGGATGCCTACAAAGAGCGTTTCGAGAAGTGTCTGCATACGACCCGGCACCAGGGCGAGGTTCTTGCGTACAAAAAACGCAAGCGTGCCGAGGAGTGCAAAGACCACCAAGCTCATCAAGAGCGTGTTGGTGATCGGGAGCCCTAAAAAGGTGCCAACCTGCTCTGCTGCGAGCGATATATGTATGCCGTTTTCTTCCATATGAAAAGTGCCCGCATTCTAGCAGAAAGTAGGCAAAAGAAAAAGTCGCACCATTCTATGGTGCGACTTTTTTGGAAATATCGAACACAACAACTGTCACAAAATTTATTTTACGTCTCCAGAGATTTCTTCTTTTTTGGAGCCCTCTACTAGCGTATTTTTAATTCTTTCTCAATATTATCCAATCGCTTTTGTATGTTATTCAAAACATCGAGCTCGGTCTTTACCTCGGAGGCAACTTTTTCATCAAGCCTTTTTTCCTTCTTGATTCCCGAAATAATAATCTCATCACCAATAAAAAACGATACAAAAAGCCCTGTACCAAGAAGCACGATAACGCTTATGAGAATTGAAATCGGGCCTGTCAAAAATGGGATGGCGTCTGCGGTCATCCATACCCCGCGCCAAAAGAGCACGATTGCTACGCCGCCAATAAAAGCGTATAGAATATTGTGCTTGCTTAATGTGGCACGGATATTATCTTCGAGCTTGTCAAAAAAATGAAAGATTTTTTTCATAATAAATTATTAGCAACGTAGAGTGAGAGAAATAAGAATGTACTCATTCTTATTTCCGAGCCGACCCAGTAGGTCATTCTGCTGAACGAGGAGCTAATATAGGTATAATACCACGCGGCTCTGCCGCGTGAAAGTACGAGCGAGGCGAGCTCCTAGAATACATCGGGGCTTCTGCCCCGATGATGATCCTTTATTTATTGCGTTCTTTGCGTATAGCAGAATAGATTTCAAGAGAAGCAACAAAGAGGCTGACCGAGAGTGGCCCAAACAAAAAACCGAGTGGCCCAAATAAGCTAATACCGCCCAGGATAGAGAGGAGTATCAAAAATGGATGAAGCTTTGTCCCCCTCCCCACAAGCTTTGGTCCTAAAACATTATCAATAAGACCCACGGCAACAACACCCCAAACCAAGAGCCCTAAAGCGGAGGCAACAGAGCTAGTAATAACGAGGAAAAGAACAGCAGGGATGATGACGAGGGATGTCCCGAACCCAGGAATCAATGCGGTTATTGCTGCCACACTGCCCCACAACACAGGATTAGGAACCCCGAAGATAGCAAGCCCAATTGCCGTCAACACACCCTGCACCAGCCCCACCAAAATACTCCCTCGTACTACTGAGTTGATTGCAAGCTCTAGTTTGTGAATGATTGTCTGATCATGAACATCATGCAGGGGGCTTAGTACAATAAGGGAGTTCCTAAGCTTGCCGCCGTCCTTGAACAAATGGAACAGTGCAATGAGAAGCACGAAAATCCCCACCATTATTTTTGTGGCGTTTGAAAAGACCGTCCCTATATGCTGAATCAACCAACTCAATCCCTGCTGCATATACTGACCAAGGTCGAGAGACCCGGCTGGCAGAAAGATTCCCCAGTTTCGCAATACCCCCTCTATCCCCTGCGAAATACCTACTGTTCCACCGTTATTGACGAGCGAGGTGTAGAGCTGTACTGATTCTTTAAAAATTTGTACACCTAAAAATGTTACCGGAACAACAATCACCACAAGGATAGACATAGTGGTAATGAGCGCAGCCAAACCACTTCTACCCCGCGTAGCCACAAGTGCTTTTTTGTGCACTGGCTCAAATACGGTGGCAAAGATTACCGCCAAAATAAGTGCATAAAGAAACGGCTTAAAGATCAAAAAAGTGAGGACTCCTGCCGCCGCAAGAAGAGTGAATATAAAATAAAGTTCTGATTTTTGGTAGTTCATATATTTGTTTTATGCAACGGTATTGACGGCGTTGCGGTTTAGCTTATTCTCCGCTATCGATTTCCAAAAAAAGTATCCGATGACGAGCATTGTGACTACCGGTGACACCCACGAAGGAATATGTGCCCCAAAG
>MHUY01000018.1:4464-4848 GCA_001825115.1 Candidatus Yonathbacteria bacterium RIFOXYC2_FULL_47_9
TGTGCACCGTCAGTTGGCGCACAACAACAGCACCGATACCGTTACCGATGAGGATAAGCGGCACTACGGTCGTAAAAGCAAACGCCCCCACAACGCCATCCACACTGAACGCCATATCGATGACCTCGAGGAATGCCACCTTTGCCCAGTCAGACATTGCGCTCTCTTTGCCGGAGGCAATAAGTCGTTGTTCTATCTTTTCTGCATTTTCCTTAAAACCTTGGGTGATAAAAAACACGCTAAAGCCTACCGCGGCAGCAAGCGCGAGATGCATTGGATTATCAACCGGCAGGCGATTGATCTCGACAAGTGCCCCCACCAAAAGAAGTGATGCAAGCGCATAAAACCACACTGCGCCGTAAGTTTGAATATGGCGTTCAAGTG
>MHUY01000018.1:4854-9581 GCA_001825115.1 Candidatus Yonathbacteria bacterium RIFOXYC2_FULL_47_9
CAAATGTTTTCTCCTCCATGAAGAGCCAGTGAAGCCACAGGAGGAGCAAGAACATCCCGCCCGCCATCATAATGGTCGGTGCAGCGGCCTCGACGGCAGCTGTTACGGCAGGATCGCTCTGCCACATCGCTTGGAACGCGCCAAGCACCCCAATGCTTGGATCTGCGAGGAACACAATGAGCGACGGCAAAATTCCACGCACCACAAAGACAGCAAAGAGAATACCCCATACAAGAAAGAAACGCTTGGCACGCTCGCTTTTCATCGTAGCAAGCACGTCGGCATTGACGACCGCGTTGTCGATACTGGATACGATCTCAAAAACAATGAGACCGATGACGATCAAAAAAAGCTCAAACATGTAGGTATCATACCGCATCCCATATAAAAAGAAAAACTGCACGGGGGTGCAGTTTTTTAAAAAAGAAACTAGTGGCAGCGATGTCCCGCCGACGAATCTGGTTCCAGAAATGAGACCCTCACAATATTGTTCATTGAAAGTGCCTTTACGGACTCAATGAGGTTCCCTGAAATACCACTGAGAAATTCCTTGAGCCCCTTAATACGAGTATCGTCACCTTTCTCGTCAGACGAAATTGCCCCCCTCTCTATTTCGACAAGAAAAAGCGTGAACAAGAGCGCTCCAAAAACAAGGAGTGCGTTGAAACGAACCTCAACAACGTCAACATCTGGCAATTGTAGGTATTTAAGGGACTCACCAAGAGTGAGTCCTACTTTACATCCAGTGTGGAGCAAGCCTTCATCCCGACAGATTTTCCTGTTCCGACTAACCAGAAATGTAAAAGCTGAATTGAAGACAGGAACGACCTTGGTGTTGAGCCCAATCATGTCGATCCCGCTTCCCTCTCTTTCGCTTATTTTTCGCGCAGCGGCAAATGTGTCATAGAGACTGTATACACAATTTCTTAGCTCGGTGGCACACTCGCGATCGATGGTAATCTCGGTAATATCCATAACCCGTTCCCCCTTTTTGTTGAAGTTGAAAATGAAACGAACTGCTACCTTCTTTTTTCTTTATACCACAGGGTTATTCTTTTCGCCAGGGTTACATTCTTCTTTTAGATCGTTGAGTTCTTTTTTCAGTTCAACCATTTTTAATTCGCGATTGATCATCGCCCTGTTGAGGCTTTCTAGCTCGTCGGTGTATTTTTTCATTCTTTCCTCTGACCCCTTTCGGTCTGATATATCTCGCGAGATACCCACAAAATACTTCACATTACCAGCATCATCAAACACCGGGCTGACGATGAGATTGCACCAAGCGCGATTTGCATATTGAGGTAAGTGCTGCACATCCAGAGATACGGTCCTCCTCTCTTCTACGCTTTCTTTGATTTTTTGACGGATCTCCTCACGTTGAGCAGGGACAACAGTCTCGGTCCAGTCAAAGCCGATTGCATCTTCTAATTTCTTGAGACCATGTTCTTGAAGGCCGCCTGGATTCATGTAGATAATTTTGTTATCAAGACCAAAAAGCTTAATACAGTCAGGAGACGCATTCGTTAAAACCTCAAATTTCTCTCCGAGAGATTCACCGGTAATTTTCTTAATATTGTTTTGTGTATCATCCATGTTTGTATTGTTTTTATTAGATACAACCATTTTACCATACATAAGATATGTAAACAAAGAACCCGAGCAATATATGCCCGGGTGGAAACAGTCAGTAGGTTCAGTGTATGGTTTGACCTTCGACACGATATTCCCTGATGGAGCTCAGAAAGTTCCACAAGATGGTCGTATCAGCACCGCTGTCCTCCATAATCACCAGAGTCTCTTCGAGAAAGATGATAGCAAAATCCAAATACTCAAAGCCGAACTCGACATGAAATGGTGTTAACGAAGCTGCGAAGTTTTTAAAAAAATCTTTTTCGAGTCGCGGTGTACACTTTCCTTTTTCTTCTTGTTCTTCTAGTACCAGCTGCATCAGTATCGCAAGCGAATCAGTTTCCCGCGGATCAAAACAAAGCATCAGGTTGCCGTTTCTCACATCGAATTTTGTTTCCATGGCGTGCCCCTTTCTTTGGTAACGGAAGAAAGACCAAGAGGTTCTCTCTATATTATAGATGTTTTTTAAAAAGAAAAACAACAAAAAACAGTCTACTTATCCCCAGGTATTATTTATCAGTAAAAAGGAGAACCCTTGCCCAAACACATTAAAGCTTGCATAATCCATAGAAAAGCACTAGTATGCGGCTTAGAAAGTGTACGTTTTTACAACAACCAAGGAGCTCTAAATGACCGCCAAAAGAAAACCTGCTGGTAAACTGTTTGTTCTCGACACTAATGTGCTCATGCACGACCCGATGAGCCTGTTCAGTTTCGCTGAGCACAGCATCTACTTACCCATGGTAACGATGGAGGAACTCGACCACAACAAGAAAGGCATGACTGAGGTAGCACGCAACGCTCGTCAGACAAGCCGTTCGATAGACGAGATTGTCAGCGGTTACGATGGAAAAATCGAAGAAGGTTTTCCCCTCGAGCCACACTGTCACAAAACTGCAACAGGGAGGTTGTTCTTGCAAACCGATTTCATAAGTAGTGAGCTCCCCAGCAATCTACCGATCGGTAAGGCGGATAACCAAATTCTCAGTGTGGTGCTTCATCTTAAAAAGCACCATTCCAAAATGGAGGTTATCCTCGTCAGTAAGGACATCAACATGCGCATTAAAGCGCTGGCGTTGGGCCTCAAGGCGCAAGACTACTTCAACGACAAGGTGTTGGAAGATACCGATTTGCTCTATTCTGGTGTACGCGAACTGTCGGAAAACTTTTGGGACCTGCACAGTAAAAGTATGGAATCCTGGCAAAAGGCTGGGCACACCTACTACCGCATCAAAGGGGCAATAGCTGCAGGACTTCTCGTCAACGAATTTCTCTACCAAGAGACGGACAAACCGCTTTATCTCATCGTTAAGGAGGTCAATGGTGATACGGCGATACTGGAGACCGTCAACGATTACGCTAACACCAAGAACCAAGTCTGGGGTATCAACACGCGCAATCGTGAGCAAAACTTCGCTCTCAATGTGCTCATGAATCCAGAGATCGACTTTGTCACACTGCTTGGCCAAGCTGGCTCAGGAAAAACGTTGCTAACGTTGGCCGCTGGATTGCAGCAAGTCCTTGATAAAAAGATCTACTCGGAAATCATCATGACCCGTGTCACCGTGCCGGTTGGGGAGGATATCGGCTTTTTACCGGGTACCGAAGAAGAAAAGATGACACCATGGATGGGTGCACTCCAAGACAATCTGGATGTACTCAATACTCCGAATGAAGAAGGGGGTGACTGGGGGCGAGCAGCTACACAGGATCTGATTCGCTCACGCATCAAGGTCAAGTCACTCAACTTTATGCGTGGCCGAACATTTCTCAACAAGTACCTTATCATCGATGAGGCCCAGAACCTCACGCCGAAGCAGATGAAGACGCTGATTACGCGTGCTGGCCCTGGTACCAAGGTAGTCTGTCTGGGCAACATCGCCCAAATCGATACACCTTACCTCACCGAAGGCAGTTCTGGTCTTACGTATGTGGTGGACCATTTCAAAGGTTGGCCGCATGGTGGACATATCACGCTTCAAAAAGGTGAGCGTTCACGACTGGCGGACTTCGCAGCAGAAACGTTGTAAGAACACCATTACCCAATCGCCCCCAGTCATTTGCATGACTGGGGGCTTTTTATATACAAAAAACTCGCGAATAACATTCGCGAGTTTTTATTTTGTGGACCCAGGGAGAATGGCCGCAGGTTACTAAGTGTGCTCGCGTGAGTACACACTGTGCGCACTAAGTACCTTCGACCCCGCCTCGCGCTCTGCTTCGCAGGCTTTGCGCGCTCCGGCTTTCGATTCTCCCCGGGTTCTACAAAATCTAAAACCCCCAAAGCTTTCGCTTTAGGGGTTAAGATTTTGTGGTCAATCCTGCAAGAAGTCAGAACTTTTTACGAACAGAATCCCGATGCGGACTAACTTCGCACGCTCGGAGTGCGCGGTAACTCTGAACCAGTACATACGCTCGGATAATGTGGGAACTCTGATAATTCCGTCCACGCGCGGGTACGCGCGTTCCGCCCTGCCCCCCCCATCGCTTTCCATTCTTTCTTTGTTTGGCGGGGGGATTTTTTTGAAAAGGTATTGGCGATGGGTGCTTCGGGAGAGTTTCTCTTTGAAGAGAGAAACCGACGAAATTCAAAACGCAGACTCAAACCCAATATCGTGCATCGTTCATTTTCCGCTAGATCGTCCCCTCCCTCGTGGGCCCATCCTCGGCATTCGCCTCGGACTTTTTCCGCTAGGGCTACGAGCGCCTAGATGTCTAGGTTGGGGTGTTCTTGCCTTGCCACTCTGCTATTTAGATTAAACGGCTCATTTCCGCCCAATTGAGCCGTTTAGATTTCCTGGAAACAAGGCAAACACCCCGTTATTTGGGGGGAGGAAGGAATCCTCCCCCCAGCTTCGGGCTCCTCCTCGCAGTAGTCAATCAGAGTATTCAGTGCTTTACTGTTCGCTTCTTTACGCAGAGCATTACCGCTTCGTTTGGCGGGCCTACGGAGTCCACCACTCGCACAACCCCCTTCCTCATTTTCATACTAGAGTTTATTATACCGCTTTCGCTACTAGACCAAGTGACTTCGTTTAACGACGGCGCTCGTCCTTTAGTCGGGGCCGCCCTAGCGGAAAAAGCCCGAGACTCAAATA
>MHUY01000018.1:9605-25105 GCA_001825115.1 Candidatus Yonathbacteria bacterium RIFOXYC2_FULL_47_9
TACATAGTGTCCAAACAACGACTCTGTTATTTTTAGATAATTTTTTATTAACATTAATTATTTCTACAATAAATTTACTAATGTCTTCAAACCAAGACCAAAGAAACATCCATGACAACCAATAAATTATTGTTAAAGATAAATTATTGGTAATAGTTTCAAAATAACGAAGGGCTGCAAGAATTAGAGAAAATTCCAAAATTCTAAACCATTTATCAGCGATAAACCAAGAAACTTCAGAATTCTTTTTTATTATATTAAGCTTAGTATTGATTTCTATTTCTGGCATATTACTTGTTGTACTGTATTGAAAATTATATTTTAGAATACGAAACTCCTTTTCCAGTTTTTCCGCTTTGTTTTATCTTTCCTTCTTTTTCGAGAGTAGAGAGGTAGCGTGTAGCGGTAGCATCTGACACATGAAGGAGTTTCTCAACTTCATTGTTAGTAATCATTGTCTGCTTCGCAAACAATGATAGGATGCGATCAATCTTCTTTCTCTTCCTGTTTTGGATTGTTAGTTGTGCTTTAGTAAAAAGTTCACGAATTGATTTTGTAAAAGTATGAGTGATGGTAGTGGCAACGATTGGAGTCACGACAGTGGCGATGACTTGCGCTGGAGTGGGCGTGGATGTTGCTACGGGTGCAGGAGTCGGCTCGGGAATTTGTGCGGTTACAGGAGTTTCAACTTGCGTCACAAGTGGCGCTTCGGTTGGTATTTGTACTGGCGTTGGAGTTTCTACCGCAGTTGGCTCAGGCACAGTTTCAATCACTGGCTCAGTTGGAGTTGTTTGAGTTGTTTCCACAGTCACTGGTTCTGGAGTAATAGTTTCAACGGGGACAGACTCGGTAATAGCCACAGGCGTTTCGACGGTTGGAGTAGGCGGAATACTCTCCGATTGCGCAGGCTCGAACGGCTCATTTCCGCCCAAATGAGCCGTTGGCTCGTCAGGGGTAGGCTCAAGCACGGGGACTGGCTCGATTGGCACCCCTGCTGGCGCTGGTGCAATAACCGCCTCCGCTGGCGTATAAATAAGGGTTTCTGGCACTTGGGGAACTGGGGCACTCGCGGGCGCTGAATTTGAAGTTATTTCGTCAGGCATATATAGGGATTATAGCAAAAAGAGCCCAAAAATGGCCTCTTTTTGACTCTTGTATTTTATATATAAATGTGCTATAATATATATGTAAGAAATTAAGGGGCTGTGGATAAGTACTCTTGTTTTTTTGACCCCAAAAATGTATTGTGAACCTATGGACTGGAGGTAACTTCCAGTCGGCAAGGCCCCGATTAATTTCGGGGCTCTTGTTTTTTAAGGCCATTCTTTCAGCCCGTACTCACCAAAATCGCCTTTATATAGATGCTTGCGAATTACATCAAAGAGCTTGTTGTTCCCATCGGTTTTATCTTTGGCATGCCGAGCCAAAGGATATGTGCAGTAATCTGCTAGTTGTACCCCGTTAACATTATCTTCTTTTGTAAAGAATAGGACTTCGTCGTTTATCGTGCGGAAAAGATCCTTGCTGTGATAAAACGTGCCATTCTTTTTTATATCAGCGAGCATACCCTGTATTCTCTTACTCTCTTTCTTCCCTCTTGTTTCAAAAATTATTTTTGCACTCTCCCCTTTTAAAAAATCTCCGAGTCTTTCAAAAATCCAACTAATGTTGGTGAGGTAGAGGTCGCCAACATTGTAGTCTGAGCCTGTCTTTTCTTTAAATTTTTTCGCTTTTTCTAAAAGCTTCATCTTGTTGATCGAAGACGAAATAATAGTAACGGAACTGGTTTCCAATACTCCAACCATCTTCTGCTTGAAATCATTGTACTTCGCATCATCAAGCAAAACTTTAAAGATTCCGTCTTTACGCCGTATCTCGTTTGAGTGAAAGTGAATGTCTCTCTTTTCCCAAAATTCTTGCTTTATCGCATCAACGCTGGGGACAAAAACATCTTTATATACAGGGGCTGCAACAATGAGTGCTGTAACGGTTAGAACAGGGAAAACTGTGGGGTGGTCATACTTTTTAATATCCTTATGTAAAAAGGGGTCACCTGTCTCGTCAATAAAAACAAGATACCTTTCGGGAACCTTAAATATCTCCTCCTCTTTTAAATCACATTTTTCAGTTGCCATTTCAATAGATTCTAGCAAAAAATATACTAGATAGACAGTCTACAGCGAATTACTTTGAGAAGAGTCGGACAAGTTCATCAAAGTTTTTTGCAGGATTTTTCTCGTAGTCTTCTTGCTTTACATAGAGCGCTTTGTAGGCAACTCTGGTCTGTCTTGCATTTACGTCCTCACACCACTTCTGCAATCTCTCAAACTTTATTTTGTCATCTTCTTCCTCGCGCCCTTTGGTCTCAATAATATAAACTTGTTTTTCGTCTACCTTTACAAAGAAGTCTGGGTAATATGTTGCAATAAATCCCTCAGCATTTTTATACTCTATGCGAAGAGCGTTGGCTTCTTTGTTTTGGAAGTTTTTCGCGAATGAAATAATATCGTCACACTTTTCAAGAAAAGCTGAAAATTCTAGTTCAAAATTGCTGTCACCAACAATTCGGTTGAAGACTGATTTTTGAGGAATCATAAATGACTTGTCGTTCACCACAAACGGCCGCGCATCGCTAATTTTGATGTAATTCTTGATTTCAGTATCGCCCTTGTCTTGAACAGTGAGCTCATTAATAGATTTCTTGAACACATCTTTAATAAGTTTTGTGTATTCAACCTCAGAAAGATTTCGGAGTACGTTTAGGTCGGTTAGTTCAATTTTACTTTCAAACATATAGTTCTCAACAAAGTCTTTAACTTTACCAAAGAGAATGTCGTAGCATCCAAATAGACGCATTTCACGCATTATTGCCTGCGCAAAGAAACCAATAACACTCTGATAATTGGGCTCAATATCGCCACTCAAGATTGTAGTATGATGAACTTCCTCCGCAACAACATCCTTAAAAACAATTTCTCGCTTCTCTTGTTCTGAAAATGTCTTTATTTTTACTTTTTCATTACCAAAAACGGACACATCTAGATTGGCGAGATTTTTATATTCTCGCTGTATTCGCGCGGTCATGACAGGAATTTCAATATCAAGCTTTTCGATATCCTTCTTTGTGTTTTCTTTATCAACCTCGATAACCATCGGTGAAATTGGTTTTGATCCTGAGCCCATCAATCGTTTCTCAAGGAGCACACCCTCTCCCTTGATACTTTCTACGAAGTCCATAAATGCGGGGGTACCGATAACACTCACGTATTCATCAATATCGTCTCTTCCAAAATACATTCTTCGCAGACCTCTACCAAGCGTCTGTTCAGGAAGGATTTTACTGTCAGAAGCGAAAGGGCGAAGACCAACAATAGTTGTCACGTTTTTCACATCCCAGCCCTCTTTAAGCATCATCACAGAGACAATCGCTTTATATGGACTTTCCCAACTATCAATCTCATTTGATTGTTTTCTAAGTAATTCAAGCTCTTCTTTGTTTTTTCCTGACACAGTTTCTGACACATCTCCGCTCTTATTTGTGTGAATGGTCAAAACAGCCCCCTTCAATTCTGGGTAGTTCATCTCAAGATAAGTCGCAACATCGTCACAATTCTTCGTGTCGTCAGTCATTATGAAGAGGAGCGATTTCTTGTTTGTAGGCAAAAGTTGCTCATATGTTTTCCGCCATTCTTCAACGCCAAGGTTAATATGGTCCCTCCACTTTTCAGTAAAAATAACACTCTGTCCTTCTTTTAGTTTGGTTCTACTTGCTTCATCTGGTACAACAGGTTGCTTTACTACTCGCTGATGAATTGCCTCCACGAGAGGATAGTCTGATATCGTTTGCACAAAAATCGCGCCCTTGTTGTTTTTTGGAGTTGCGGTTACATCCAGTTGCAACGAGAGACCGCTGCCTTTTTGTTTGAGTCTATTATCAATATCGCGAATAGATTTAAGCCAAGCGTTTTCTTCATGAATATGATGCGCCTCGTCGTTAATAACAACGAGCTCATCAATGTCACGTACAATCATACCTAGGTCAACGGTGGAGTCATTGGTCTTGGTTACGGGCTTATCTCCAAGGAAATATTCTGAACTATCCTCATCCTCCGCACTGTAATCTTGCACATCACTTTCAAACACTCGGTGGATGTTGGTGAGAAAAATGTTACCTGTGTCAGAAACATTTTTGAGTTCGTCTTGCAGGTGTAAAGTAATTTGAAAATCATCTTGCCAATTTTGCCCCATGTAGCCGTTATCAGGAAGAACGGGGTCCAAAAAGAATATATTGTTTCCTTTAAAGTCATTCTTGATGCGCTCGAATACGATAACGTTTGGGGCGATAAGCAAAAAGTTCTTTGCAAGCTTCGAGCCCTCCTCGTAAAGTTTATGGAAATACGCCCAAGCAATAACCAAGCTCATCACTTTTGTTTTTCCAGCCCCTGTCGCCATTTTAATAACAAAACGAAGCCAATCCTCGGTGAACATTTGAGGACTCAGAACACCCGTTGAGTTGTAACGTATCAAATCGTATTTGTCCTTTACTTGAGCTACCTCATAGAGCCACACAACGGTCTCCAGAGCCTCTCTCTGGGAAAAGTAATAGCGGAAATTATATGAAGTGCCGTCGGTGTTATAGAGTGTGTGTTCTTCTTTAAACCACCATGTCAAAAGTGCCTTCGAAGTCTCACTGGCACCCTCGTAGTTTTTGTTGCGCCATTCGTAAACTTGCTTACGAAGTTCTGCAACGAGTGGAGGAATGAGCTTCTCAAATCCTTTTTCTCGCAAATCTTCATCAGCAGGAAACCACCTGATTTCAGGCTTGAGGATTGCGTATGGGTCTTTTGGAAAATCTTTGTGTAGGGCCATAATAATTAAATTGTTTTTTCAATTATATATTCGTCCCCGTTGTCTTTTATCTCTAAAGCCTTTTGTACGTGATGCTCGGGAGCATCCTTAAACTGTTCGAGAGTAACTAAGTGTAAATATGAGTGCCCCTCATCATATACTGTTGTGGAGCAAACTCCACCAACACACCTCTTCGTACCGCCTTTGTCTCTATTAAAAATATTACCCCTCAAAATATTAAATAAATAAGTATTATTATGCTTATCAATTAAATTAATGTTAGCACAGTGGGGGCAGTTACTTTTGCCATAAATATAGTCATACCTACCATCCCTATCTGGGATGATTACCCCGAGCAATGCATTCGTGGCGCTTGTCTTTTCACCACGTGGCACTTCCCATAAAGAATAACGAATTTCGTTTGGCATCCACTGGTCACTTTCAGGAGTATAAAAATCCTTCATTCCTCGAGAAATTATAACCAAAGTCACGGTGCTATCATGCACTCTCGGTTTCAAATGCTCCCAAATTTGCTCCTCTGATTTTCCCTCTAAACTTTCATCTTGTTTTTCTCCCTTGTAGGTATTATTTTCACCAATAATCTCTTGAATAAAATTTGCATATGCTCTACCTGTTGCCTCATTCGACTTAGTCTCTACTCCCGTGTACGGATTTTTTTCAACAGCCCAATACTTATAATCAAGACTTTGTTCGACTTGATTATCACCGTATTTGTAACTAACAAATATTTTAGCCATATTTTATCTAAATTAATTTAATAATAATTACCATGGATATGAGTATGGCACCATAAAATCCCACCAATGTAGGCCTAAACATTGTGTTTAGAGGTGACCTGTTTCGTAACTTTGTAAATTCACCGATATTCATAGAAAAGTCTATGTCTTCCTCATCCATCTTTCTTACTTGGTCATACAAATCTCTGAAACATCTTTCAAGAGAGAGAAAATATCCGTCAAAAATCCAGAATAAAAGTAGCAAGACAATGAGTAATGCGGTTGACCATTCACTTAACGATAGGGTGCCAGATGTAGAAATTGCAAAAAGCCCAGCAAGCAAGGTGATTGACCAACCTTTTAGATAAAATAGATTACCACCCATGCGGTCAATAACACCTTGTATCATTGCTAAATGCGCAATTTTATTAGGACAATGATTATTTATTTTTTTGTTTTCTGTTTCCATAAAGTTATAGTTTTACATCAATTACCCTCGTTGTATCATTCCCGAAAATATCCACGACCTTTATTGCAACTTTGTAATCTCCTTTTGGAAGCTCTTTTGGTGCTGAAGTGAACTCCAAATTTCTATTTTTCTTTGTGCGGAAACTTTGCCATTCATTATCAAAGATATAGTCTCCCGTCCACACTTCTTTTTCCTCTCCGTTCTCTACCACTTTGATGATTTCCTTTCGATCGGCAAAGTCATAATCAACAGCCCAATAGTCTATCCAATCACTCCATTTCTTTGTGAGGACTTCTCGCGATACAAGTTCTGTATCTTTATCTTTTGTAACCTTGATTACTTGACCATTCTCAATGATTACCTTTGACCTACCAGTCTTCAGCGCCTCGTCAACATCGGCATTGTCTTGATTATAGAAAACAGAAAAGTCTGTAAGCTCGATTGAAAGCTCTTTAGTGTTGCCTTTGCCAGTCACAATAGGCTTCACGTCCACGTACGCCACATCGTAGAAGTTGACCTGCCCACGCTCAACAGCTCGCTTGTCGAAGACTTCGCGCGGAATAATTTTAAATGCAATATCTACCCCTTGCGTTATGAAGTCATCAAAAATAAGTCCCATTTCGTAGTCAAAACCAAGCACATCAACTTTCGAAATATTTTTATCTTTCAACTCTGCAACAATCTCCTGAATAAACTTCTGAGATACGGGGAGATTGATTGGACCAACAGCCACGAGGCGGTCACGCTTTTTGCCCACGATATGCGCAAAGCTTTCCACTGCCTCAGCCTTGTATGCAGAGAGAATGAGTTTTATAAACTCTTTTTCCTTTTGCTCAGCTTGCCTTTCTTTTTCTTCTGCACGAAGGTCATCATTGGTACTGAGGAAACTTTCACGTTCGTATTTACCAACGTTCAAAATCTCAAAGGCACGGAAATCTTTTCCTGCCTTTTTGAGTTCTCTTTGAACACCAATCATCCTTTTTCGAGAGGTATGAATACCAAACTTGCCAAGGTCAGTACCTATCCATTTTCGGCCGAGTTTTTCTGCTACGGCGAGCGTTGTTCCAGAGCCACAGAAAAAGTCGGCAACAAGATCACCTTCACGTGATGACATTCGGAGTATTCTTTCGATGAGAGTTTCGGGTTTTTGAGTTGGGTACTCTAATCGCTCGTTTGCAACTGGGTTGATTACAAAAATATCTGTCCAGAGACTTTGGACGGGCTGACCAACGTATTCGTCTTCATAGATTTTTCTATATATTCTGTCACCCGTTCCTTTTTCTGGGAAATATAACTTCCCTTGCTTGTCCCACTCTTCCATCATCTCTCTTGAAATTGACCAGCCATTTTTTGGAGGGGTGTACCCTTTGTACTCATACGTTAGGTTTGGTCGAGGATTTGGACTCACAATTGGAGATTTCATGTAACGCCGACCTTTTTCGTCAAAGTTATTGAACCTTTCTTTAATATAGTCTTGAACGTCATCCGAGTCCCTAGTAAAAAGAGGATTTAGGACTACTTGGTCTGATTTTGAGTAGTACAAAATACTGTCCGTTACAACCCCAAGTCGATTAGATGGATTAGCACTTCCACCTTTTCTTTTCCAGATTATTTCATTGCGGAAATTATTTTTCCCAAAAATCTCATCAAGTATCAATTTTGTATAACTATTCATTCGGTAATCACAATGGACATAAATACTTCCGTCTTCTGCAAGTAATCCGTGCATAATGTTAAGACGTTCGTACATCATCGCAATGAAACTATCTGCCCCCTTACCCCAAGTGTCACGGAATGCAATCTCCTCAATCACTGAAGGTTTTTTTGTAAAGCTTTCCCCGTCTTCTTCGTCCCCAATTGTGATATCCATAGAGAAATCAGCACCAACATCAAATGGAGGGTCAATATAAATAAGCTTGAGGCCACCTTGCGCCTCAATCTCTTTTCGCATTGGGCCGTTCTTGAGCGAAGATAGAATGAGTTTGTTGTCGCCCCAGATGAGCTTGTTGGTCCAGCCAGAAATCTGCTTCCCCGAGAAATCAAAAAGTGAACCACGCGCATCACCAAACTCCACACCTTCACGTGGCTCGTCAATTTGTTCTATGTGTTGAAAAGGAAGGACTACGTTAGTAACCTCATTAGATTTTCCATTCCAAACAAGCTCCACCTCTCGGTCGTCCTTAAAGAGCAAAAAGCGATACTTTTCAGGAAGCGGTTTTCCAGTCTCCAAATATTTTACGATATCTCGTTTTTCGTTGTCTGTTAGTTTCATGTTATTTAAAATAATTTTTACACACAAGACAATGATATCGGTAATATGTTTGATTTCTTGATGTCCCTAAACCGAAACTTCCAATGTCTAGAGTAATCATCTTGTTTTCTTTTTCGTGACAGACCTTACAAAATGGACCATTCTTTTTGTCACCATCATTCATCCAATAAACGTTACCTTCAAAAACAAGAGCTTCTTTTGTTTTTATTTGTTGTTTCAATTCTCGATTCTCATTTTCTAAAGCAAAAATATGATTCATCATTTCCAAAAGTTTCTCTTGCACCTCCAAAATCTGCTGATACTGTGGTATCTTTCCAGCTTCTTGAAGCACCCCTGCAACAGATTTTAATTCATCAAAAATTGCCATAAATTTATTTTAACAGTTCATCAACAGAAACATTCAGTGCTTTTGCGATATTGGTAATGGTCGAAAGTGTCGGGTTTTTCTTTCCGCTCTCTATATTGCTCATATAGGCGCGGTCAACCTCCAGCTTTCGGCACAAATCGCCTTGCGTCATGTCCTTCGCGAGGCGAATTCTCTTTATATTGTCACCTAGTTTCTTTGCTGAGTTATCCACACAAGAAGTATAGCGCTGATTGTTTTCTTAAACAATATTGTTATATAATACAATAGAGGTCGCCCGAAGCCCCCATCGCCAATACCTTTTCAAAAAAATCCCCCCGCCAAACAAAGAAAGAATGGAAAACGATGGGGGCGCAGGCGAATCAGCTGATTCGCGCCTCGGGCGCAGGAACACCGAGGTACCCCGAGGTGTTCGGCGGAATTGTTGGCGCTTCCACATTATCCGAGCGTATGCACTGGTTCAGAGCCACCACGCACGCGGAGCGTGCGAAGTTAGTCCACATCGGGATTCTGTTCGTAAAAAGTTCGAACTTCGTGCAGGATTGACCACCAAAATGAATTTGTGCGCAAAAATGCATCCGCACTGCGTGCGGTAGGCTGAAATTCGGCCAGATACGAAAAGGGCTTTTTGAATTCCACGGACAGGGTTCCCGAGGTAACACGGGGGTTCCACAAGCTCTCTCTTGTTCTCTGGAATACCAGAGGAGCCGATGGGAAGCGAGATTTTAAAATTGTCGATGTAATGCAAAACCTTTTATCAATTTAATTCCCGAAGCTATGATCAAGTATTTTATATATTGTAGAAAGTCGAGCGAGGATGAAGAACGCCAAGTTTTGAGTATTGAGGCACAGCTGACGGAGCTTCGGGAATTCGCCAAGCTGAATGGTTTGTTTGTCGTGCGTGAATATTATGAGAGCAAAACGGCCAAAGAGCCTGGTCGGGAGGTGTTTAATGAAATGCTCGGCGAAATTGAAAAAGGTTCCGCTACGGGCATTTTAGCGTGGAATCCCGATAGATTAGCGAGGAACTCGATTGACGGTGGCAAGATTATATACTTTGTGGACACGCTAAAGATTGTTGCGCTAAAATTCCCGACATTTTGGTTTGAAGCGACACCACAGGGAAAATTTATGTTGAGTGTCGCTTTTGGTCAAGCAAAATATTACACCGACAATTTAAGAGAAAACATTTTGCGCGGGATACGGCAAAAGATACGCCGTGGTGAACTTTCAGCAAAAGCTCCAATCGGTTACTTTAACGAACCGCGACTTCGCACGATTGAGCCAGACAAAAAAACATTTCGTAAAGTAAAAGAGAGTTTGGAAGCTTTTGCGGAGGGCGAATATACGCTCACGGCAATTCAGCGCAAAATGTTTTCTCTCGGGTTGGTTGGCAAGCAAGGCAAAGCCCTGCACCTCGCCAGTGTTCGTAGTATTTTAGAAAATCCCTTTTACTACGGACATTTTCTCTACCGTGGCGAGGTGCATCCAGGTTCGCACAAGCCAATGATTACAAAGAAACTTTTTGACAAGATACAGATTGCGCTTGTCGCAAATGGAAAACCCCGCAAAAAGCGGGGCGCCAAGAATTTTCAGTTTTTAGGTTTTGCTACTTGTGGGGTGTGTGGCTATGCAATAACTGCAGAACGACATATCAAGAAAAGCGGTTTGCAGTTTATCTACTATCGTTGCACCCACAAGAGCAAAACTATCAAATGCACTGAAAATCATTTTTTGCGAGAAACGGAATTTGCGAAGCAAACGCAGGAACTCTGTCAGAAAGTTTCTTTGCCTGATGAGTGGCGGGACGAATTCCTCGCCAAGCTTGGCGAGTGGGAAAAAGAGTCCCACCTCTCATCCGACCTTTTCGCTCAAAATCTCCGCATTTCTATTTCCGACCTCAAAGCGAAACTCGACAGACTGATGGACGGGTATCTTGACGGCGGTTTTGAGTTGTCCGAGTTTCAGCAGAAAAAGAACGCTTTGATGTCGGAAAAGAAGACGCTTGAAGAAAAATTATCCGATTTTGAGCGAAAAGGAAATCATTGGCTCGAACTCGTGCGAAACTGGATTTTGCTTGCCAACCAAGCCCAAAATCTCGCTTCTGGCGAAAAGTTTGAGGAAATGAAAACTTTTCTTAAAACCATCGGCTCGAACCCCCGCATTACCTCGGGAACCCTGTCCGTGGAATTCAAAAAGCCCTTTTCGTATCTGGCCGAATTTCAGCCTACCGCACGCAGTGCGGATGCATTTTTGCGCACAAATTCATTTTGGTGGACCCGGGGAGAATCGAACTCCCTACCTCCGGAGTGCAAAACCGGCGCTCTAGCCAGGTGAGCTACGGGCCCATATTTTAAAACGTTACCTATGCAAACATACCTTGATTTTTGTTGTGCCGGTTTTGAAACCGACGGCAATCATTCCTCTCGGCAGAGCCTCGTGGCCAGGTGAGCTACGGGCCCTTTTGAAGCACTTTTGCTATTCTACCTTATTTTTTTTGTAATGCAAGTCCAAGCACATAATCAAGGAATTCAGACATAGGCAGATTGCGGGCAGCGAGCGCTTTTGGAAAGAGCGACATCTCCGTAAGACCAGGGAGTGTATTTACCTCCAAAAGGCATGGGCCGTCGTCAGTCATAATAAAATCATACGACGCATAGTGCCTTGCACCGAGCTGGCGGTGCGCACAAAGGGCCGCCTCTTCGAGAGTTTGTTTTTCTGACTCGCGCATTCGTGCAGGACCAACGGAATGTGTACGAGTGCGATACTTTTGATCATAATCAAAAACAGACTCTTCGGGCATCAGTACTTCAACTGGAGGCATTGTGTATGCACTAAGTCCATCGGCACTATCCACGACCCCAACGGTTATCTCGCGCCCATGCACGTACTCCTCAACAAGTGCTTTTTCTGAATACGAGAGTGCACGCTCAAGTGCAGGAACGAGCTCACTCTCTCCTTGGACGAGCGAGAGTCCCACCGAAGACCCCCCAGTCAAAGGCTTTACGATATACGGCGCGCGGATTACCTCCCTTACCCGAGCCGCAACCTCCCCTACTTCGTCTCCACGTGACACCACAACCCCAAGAGGAACCCTGAGTCCCGCCGATGCAAAGTGTTTCTTTGCAAGTTCTTTATTCATGCCGATAGCTGAGGGCGCTGCGGTCGAGCCAGTATAGGGTACTCCAAATAGGTCGAAAATATTTTGTACTTTGCCGTCTTCACCAAACTCTCCATGCAGGGCATTAAAAACAACATCAACATACTGTGAGAGCTTGGCTGGTCGTATCGGCACACCGTCGATGTGCCACTCCCCTTCCTGAGTAATGAGAATATCGTGTGGCTCATAACGATCACGTGGCAAACTTGCAAGGACGTTGCCGCCCGTACGAAGCGAAACATAGTATTCACTCCCTACCCCACCGCGTATTACTCCCACTCGAATTTTTTGCATAAGCACAGTATACCTTTGAGCAAGAAGAGGCGCAAGACTTGATGCTCGTTTTTAAGAAAGAGGTTCCTTTAAAAACCTCCTCGAGCCACGCTCCCAACCAGGATTGTGCTGTATGTTGTTGTCTTGCAGATACTGCCTCATTACGCCCTGCATTGGCCCTCGTCTTAACAAGGTATCATTTAGCCCCATCATATCAATGACCCACCCTGCCATTATTACGGTCGCGATAAACCCAACGATCATAACCTTGTAATTTATTTTATATGAAAAATCATATTGACGAAGTAGCCACACACCGACAAACAAACCGAGGGTGGCAAAAACAGGAACCCACCAAGAAAAACTGGAGAGCAGCTGGTCTACCCTATATTCTCCCATAGGACCATGGGACCTCAACGAAAACCTCATCAGACCAACAAGAAAAACCGAGGTTACTACCGAAGCAATCAATCCCGAAAAAGTAAGGAGTGAACCCGCAATAAAATATACCCTCGGGCGCATTTTTATTTTGCCATGATGAATCTTCTCCATGACGGCCTTGGTGATGTTTATTGATTCTTTTGACATATATGTTTCATTAATATTTTTGCTCGTCTTATGCGCGTAGCAACCGTACCCATAGGGATTCGCAGAATATCACTAATCTCAGTATAGGATTTTTCTTCAATAGAGAGAAGTGTGAGTGGCTCGGAGTACAGCAACGGCATTTCTCTCAAGCATTTCTCCACGCGTGCAACTGTCTCTTTTTGTTCAAAATCATTTTCAATATTTTCGTCGCTTTGAAAATCAACACCATCGAGAAGGGGCACCTCTTTGGGATATTTTTTAACATTATTCATCGCTTCGTTGTGGACAATACGGTATATCCAACTGGAAAATTTCTTGCCTGCATCAAAGCTATTTAAATTGACGAATGCCTTAATAAAAGATTCTTGAACCACGTCTACAGATTTGTGTTCATCTTTGATTAAGTTGGTGGCGTAACGAAGGAGCTTGTGTTGATATCTTTCAACAATCACAGAATAAAGCTCCTGATCATTCGATCGCACTTTTTCAACAATTTCTTCGTCAGAAAGTTTTTCACTATCGTTCATATGAGTATTATAGCAAGCTGTTCCTTATACACTAAACCCCGATAAAAATCGGGGTTTAGTGTATTTTAGGGGTTCGCTCTTAGCGATGCATACCTCTGTGCATACCTTTTTTGCCCATTTCTTTTGCCTTGCCATTGTGCATGCCGAGTCCAAGTTCCTGGCGAATTTTCTGTGCCTCAGCCATATTACCCTGTTCGGCTAGTTCGTGTGCCTCAGCGAATTTTGCAAAGTTATCTTTATTAATAACCTGCGCAACCATGCCTTTGCCTTGCATGAGATTCTTCCAAGCATCGTAGTCTTTGCTTTCAAAAGCTTTTTCCATTGCGACATGACGTTCTGCTGAATAATTTGGACCCTTAACGGTAGCATCCCCTTTATATGCCAGAGCTGAACCTGCAAAGACACCTATCGTCCCCAAAACAAGAGCTACTGCCCCAAACCCTAATGTTGATTTTTTCATATTTTATCTATTTAAATATCGTTAATAAAGATTGAATTCGACCTTTCTACCTCTAATACAACAATGGTTGAGTTTTTCTTTCACAAAAAGTCTTTATTGATTTTCAGCCTACTTCTGCTAAGATGGTGGCAATGCCGGGATGGCGGAATTGGTAGACGCACACGACTCAAAATCGTGCGGAGTAATCCATGAGGGTTCGATTCCCTCTCCCGGCACAAATCGAACAAAGTGAGCATTGTGCCGGGAGAGTACATCAACGACTTGGTGTACGTAGGGAATCGAAAGACGCAGTGATGTTTTTGTACCCAAAAACCACGAGCTGGGGTCGCGAGTACTTGATGCGCACAGCGTGTACTCGCGCGAGCACATCTAGTAACTCGTGACCGACCCTCTCCCGGCACAAAAATAAAGACCGCGAGCTATTTTGCTAGCGGTCTTTTGTATTGTTATTTATTGTTTCAGGATTTAAAAGGAAATACTGCAACCTTGCACCAATCCCGCACCATACCCTCGGTGTGCCACAGTTCGACTTCCTTCACCAGAAAGTTTTTTTCTGTACCCAATAAATCTCGTTTAGTAAGGTCCCCTTGAAGCATTGCGATTTCTTCTTGAGAAAAGTCACCGTACGCAAGACTGACGTGTGGGAAATATGCTCCCTTGTTAACCCCGAATACTTGCTGCGCCAATGTGTTTGCAGAAATAACTGCATTGGCTTGGCTGACTTTTGACAACAAAGCCTGAAAATAGATTCCATTGGAACCAATCTCGCCAAGCTGTACTTCGTAAGGCTCCAGCATTTCTGCCAATTTTTTAGTTTTACCGCAAAGATCCTTCTCGTCGTCAATCAATCCTCCAAGAAGGGTCACATGGGGAACAAACTTGGGAGTCTTGTACTCCGTCGATACTTGGATGATGTATCGCTCAAGTATGCGATACAAAACCGAGTTGCTATCTGGCACAAGCCAGAGTGAGTATCCTAATGCTTTCGACATGATCTTCTCCTTTGGTAGGTACTTTTGAAGTCTGATAAGAGAGTACTTCTGTTAGGCAACTTTGTCAAACACCCATAGCTCCCGAGCGGTCTGGTGTTATGGCGTATTTATGCTTATATCTTCCCTACTAAATCCAAGCCTGGCTTCAAGGTATCGTCACCTGGTTCCCAACTTGCAGGACAGACATTGCCACCGTGTTCACGCACGAACTTTGCTGCCTGAAGCTTGCGCACAAGCTCCTTCGCATTACGACCAACACTATTGTCGTTTACTTCAACAATGCGCAAAATACCATCTGGGTCTACAACAAACGTTCCACGGAGAGAAAGTCCTTCTTCGGGAATGTAGGTACCAAACATCTCGCAGAGCTCGCGACAGGTATCCGCAAGCATAGGGAATTTAATTTTCTTGATCGCCTCTGAAGTGTCGTGCCATGCTTTGTGAACAAACACGGTGTCGGTACTTACTGAGAGCACTTCCCCGCCAAGCTTCTGGATTGTCTCATAATTCTCTGCCATCTCCTCGAGTTCGGTTGGACACACGAACGTAAAGTCCGCTGGGTAGAAAAAGAGAATGAGCCACTTCCCACGATAGTCAGAAAGCTTGATCTTTTTTATCTCATCATTGTGATACGCATCAACCTCCACGTCAGGGATCTCGTGTCCAATAGTAGCAAAGAGAGGCATACCTACCCTTTCCTCATGACAGCATCCTTGTTCATTCTTGCATTCCATAATTGTTGTTGGTTAATTTGCTAATAGTTAATATGTAGGTAATATAGCAAAATGGAGCTAAAAACGAAAGTTATCG
>MHUY01000019.1 GCA_001825115.1 Candidatus Yonathbacteria bacterium RIFOXYC2_FULL_47_9
CCTCATTCTTTCTTACGTGCTTCAGGCGCTGTTCTACACAATTATCGGCATTGCTTTGGGGATGGCCGTGCTCTTTGGTTTTTTGCAAGGATATTTTGCAGAGCATCCTCTGTCGCTCCCTATGGCAGACGGAAGCCTTTTGCTTGATTCTGCTTATCTTAGTGTTCGTGTGGCGATATTGCTCGTGTCGACACTTATCTCAGCATTTGTGCCTGCGTGGTTTATCATCAGGCAGAATACCTTAAACGCCATCCTTGGCAGATAGATTATGATCAAAGTAAAAAACGTCACGAAAGATTTTTCCAACGGGACCGTTGTCACGCATGTTTTGCGTGGGGTTGACCTAGAGATACCCGACGGTCAGTTTGTGGCTATCGTAGGCCCTTCGGGGGCCGGTAAGTCGACCCTGATGTACCAGATGAGCCTCCTTGATACACCCAGCAGCGGAGCGATTTTTGTTGATGAGAAGGAAATTAGCGCTCTGGATGATACCGCGGCTATTCAGTACCGCCTCGAGAATTTTGGTTTTGTTTTTCAGGACTACGCCCTTATCCCCGAGCTTACGGCGCTTGAAAACGTGACCCTCTTAGGGCTTATGCAGGGAGTTGATTATGAGGTCGTCAAAAAAGAAGCGACCAGTATTTTGGCATCGTTCAACTTGGGGAATCAGGTCGACCATCTGCCGAGCCAGCTTTCGGGTGGAGAACAGCAGCGGGTGAGTGTCGCGCGTGCAATTATTAAAAAACCAAAGATATTGTTTGCCGACGAGCCAACCGCGAGTCTCGATAGTGATATGTCAGCACAAGTGATGAAAGTTTTTTTGGAATTGAATAAAAAAGGGCAAACAATCGTGATGGTGACTCATGAAGAGGAGTATGCAATGATGGCGGATCGCATTGTGCGTGTAAAGGACGGTAAGGTCACCGACGACAGGATGCTCAAAAGAGATACCCAAGACTTTGCTTTGTAAAAGTTACTTCTTACGCATTGTCTGGTATAATACCTTTCATGGAACTCAACGGAACTGATAAAGAATTCGAAGCGCTCAATCAAGCGCTGAACGACGAGGCTCAATTAGCAGAATATAAGAAACCATTCGATAATTATAAGCCGAGTTTATTGCCCCGTATCTTGGGGGGATTTCTCGTATGGTGCGGCAATACTGTTTACGGCAACCCGCCATCGTACTTAAAGTTTCGTGCCGTAGAGGTTATTGCGCGTGTGCCATATCACTCGTGGGAGTCTGCGTCGTTTACCCTCCTTACGATGTTTTACTCGGATGAACAGCGCGCCCTCAAACTCTCAAAGATCACGAAATTTGCTCGTATGGCAGCAGACAATGAAACGATGCATGTGATCGTTGTTTCTCATCTCGCACGCCTTGAACAAAAGGCAGGTGTTATACGATACACGCTTATCCCTATGTTTTTTGCATTCTTTTATTTTTGGGCGTCCTACTTCCTGTACTTATTCAAACCGCGCTGGTCACTCGAGCTCAATTATCTTTTTGAGCAACACGCCTTCGATTCATACTCAGAGTTTTTGGAAATATTTGGTGAGGAGCTCCACAAGAAACCTATCACAAGTGAATTTCTTGCTTGGTACGGTCGCCACCCTCGCAGCCAGTATGAGTTTTTTAAGTCGGTACGCAATGACGAGCTTGTGCATCGCAACCGCTCCATTCACGAAATAGAACTCAACGAGAATAGGTAGTACTCAAATAAAACCCCGGCATATGCCGGGGTTTTGTGGTGTATACAAAAGTAGTGCAATCCTGTTACTATATAAAATATGAGACGGATTCTATTAGTCACTTTTCTTTTGTCGTCTTTGGTACCTCTAAGCACATTTGCTGCCAGTCGCTCGCTCTCGCTCGGTCTCTCAGGGAGTGATGTGGTGATTCTTCAAAACGCGCTTATCGCAAAAAAATATCTTCCTGAAGGGAAGAATACGGGCTACTTTGGACCACTTACGCAAACAGCGGTACAAAAATTCCAATGTGCTCAAAGTATCGCCTGCGCAAGCACGGGAGGAGTTGGCTACGGTGTCTATGGGCCAAGGACTCGGGCGATGCTTACGGACAATAATTCTTCGGTAGGCTCCGCAAGTATTTCTATTGCAAATCCTCTTGAGTTTTCGGGTTGGATACCTTACTGGCGTACAGCGACAGGAACACAAGATGTGTTGCCACACCTATCGCAGCTAACCAGCGTGATGCCTTTTGGGTATACGATGAGGAGCAACGGAACGCTTGTGGACACCGCGCACCTTACCGAGGAGCCGTGGGTGAGCTTTATTGCAGAAGCTAAAAGAAATCACGTGAGAGTTATTCCATCCGTGATGTGGGGAAACGGAAACAGTATTCATCGCATACTCAGTAACGCCAAGACACGCATCGCCCTTGAGGACGAGATAGCGAAGGTGGTCAAGGATAATAATTTTGATGGTATCGATATTGACTTTGAGGCCAAAAAGCACGAGACGATAGACTATTTCTCAACCTTCCTCAAAGGGTTGTCTCAGAGAATGGGGAATAAGTGGATTTACTGCACCGTTGAGGCGCGTATGCCTATTACTGACCGATATCTCCTTGGGCAGACTGTACCTCCCGACGCAATGGATTATGCCAATGACTACAAGGCGCTCAATAAGTATTGCGACCGTGTAGAAATAATGGCGTACGATCAAGGGGTAATCTCAAGAAAACTCAACAAAGCACGTACGGCACCGTATGCGCCCGTCGCTGACCCTGCGTGGGTGGAGAGTCTTGTGACTCTCGCGATGAAAGATATCGATAAGAAAAAAATTATTATCGGCGTGCCAACCTACGGCTACGAGTACACCGTTACTCCTATACCCGGTGACGGTTATCAATACAAAGTGCTCTGGCCGTTTAATTTTAAATACGCGATGGATATTGCAAAGCAGCTTGGCATCACGCCTACTCGCACAAGTGCGAATGAGATAGGTTTTTCGTATGACCCAGCAAGGCTTGCCGCAATCGCGCCTAAAAATGGTGAGTCGTCATCGGTACATCCACAGATGGTGACTTCATCCGTCGCAGATAACGCGAGCTCAAGCAGTTCAAGTCAGCCCTTTAATTATTTTGCCTGGAGCGACGCCCAAGCCATCGCCGACAAAGTCGCCCTCGCACGCAAGCTCGGTGTGCGCGGCGTAGCCGTCTTTAAGTTTGACGGCGGGGAAGACCAAAAGATTTGGGAGGTGTTGAAGTAGGGGATTAAAAATGTTTCTTTACAAACGCCCTTCCTGACCCAGACTTCAAATATTTTTCAAATTCGAAAGCCTTGTGTTTGTCGCTTATCGCGAGATAAAAATCTAATGTTACAGGAAGTCTGGTTGCTGTTGCAGGAACGTGACCTTTCTGGTGCCTCTCGAATCTACCTTTAAGATTATCGGTGCAGCCTATGTAGTACCCATCTTTACATTTTAGACTGTAAATATAGTACATTTTATTATATCGTGACGAACGTCGCCTTCGCGTACCTACTGGCGGACTGTGTCACGCCGTAGGTACGCTTCAGCGTACCGAAGGCGGAGGAGGTGAGATTCGAACTCACGGTCCGGTTACCCAGACTCCTGTTTTCAAGACAGGTGCAATCGACCACTCTGCCACTCCTCCAAGTGCGTGGCTTACCTGACTATCCTAGCAGAATTGGCATAAAACGCAATATATCCGTAGTTTCTGTGGTATCATAGAGATATATGAGATATCTCGGCATTGATTACGGCACCAAGAGGGTGGGGGTGGCGGTCTCAGACGAGGGTGGCACGATGGCTTTTCCATATGCTATTCTCGACAACAGTAAGGGGCTCGTGGGGGAGGTAAAGACGATCTGCGCCCATGAATCAGTCGAAGCTATCATTATCGGGGAGTCGGTGGACTACAAAGGCAAGCCAAATCTCGTCATGAAAGAGGCCGATCGGTTCATTGCGGAACTCAAGGAAGTGACCTCCATTCCCGTAATCAGCGAGCGCGAGTTCCTTTCGACCCAGCAAGCGCGCTTTTTTCAGCGTTCACGCAAGCGCGTCGACGATTCCGCCGCCGCAATTATTTTACAGAGTTATTTAGACCGCAAACACAATAAGCCAATAATGGAGACGTTGTCCTAATTCCTTTTATATTTTGTATGAAACACTACAGAAGCATATCCATATTCATAATCTTATTTCTCGGGTTATCAATAGGGGCAACCTTTTTTATTAACAGAGGTAAAGAAAAAATAAACGAACAGCCCTGGAAAACAATTTCAGCAGCGGACACCTATGAAATATCTATTGATTACCCGCCAAATCTTACTGCTCAATATTACTGGAGAGAAGGCACTATTTTTTTCTTTGAGGGGCCGGCAGAAAACAGTAAGATGCTGAGAAGTCGCGTTATGCTCCTTACGAATACAAAGTTGGAACATCATCCTGATGGGGTTGAGGGGAAGAGGTTCGAAAATCTTCCAGACGGGGGCACCTACGCTACTGCATCAATTTATTACGGGGATAAATTCGTCAGTTTTAATCTCTACGACTTTAATGAAGCTACAGCAAATCGTATCATTTCGAGCCTTAAATTTAAATAGGTTTGATCTCGTACTTTAGGGAGAGGTCTCTTTTATGTTAGGATAGCAGTATGATAACTTTTGATGAATTTAAAAAAGCAGAGATAAAGATCGGGACAATACTCTCGGCGGAGAAGGTGCCTGAAGCGGACAAGTTGATCAAGCTTATGATCGACCTTGGGCCGAAGCAAATGCCGGTTGTTGCGGTAGTTGTGCCAGAGGGCGAGACAGAACCAGTTGCCCAAGAAGTGATACCAGCACCGACACAAGACATCCGCCAGATTCTTTCGGGTATTGCCGAGCATTATCCTGACCCGTCGGTACTCGTAGGGAAACAAGTTCCCGTACTTGCGAACCTGCCAACGCGTACGATTCGCGGCTACGAGAGTCAGGGGATGGTACTCTATGCAGTAGGCGAGGGGTTCCTTACGACGGTTGGGCCAGACCGAGAGATTCCTCCTGGCACCCCCGTGCAATAATTTCTGCAAGAATGCGCCAGAAACTTCAGACATTAAAAGATTTCCTGGTGGCGTGGACCGTGCGCCATGCTGAGGATAAAAATGCAAAGTGGTGGCTCTTTGGCTTGTCGTTTGCCGAGTCATCTTTTTTCCCTGTTCCTCCTGATGTACTACTGGTTGCGATCTTGATGACTCGCGAGCGCATCCGAGCGTTTTATTATGCAGCTATTACGACGGCAGGGTCGGTGCTTGGCGGTCTGTTTGGGTACGCAATCGGCTACTTCTTTTTTCAAACGGTGGGTGTGTGGCTAGTAGGGACATACCACCTTGAGGCGCAAATGGTTATAGTGCAAAAACTTTTTGTCGACAATGCCTTTT
The DNA here is from genome assembly GCA_001825115.1 of Candidatus Yonathbacteria bacterium RIFOXYC2_FULL_47_9. Taxonomy (GTDB): domain Bacteria; phylum Patescibacteriota; class Minisyncoccia; order Phycocordibacterales; family UBA1550; genus UBA1550. The sequence goes on from MHUY01000019.1 coordinate 5,408, forward strand.
TTGCAATATTTGTCGCCGCATTTACGCCAATACCTTACAAGGTGTTCACTATTGCGGCCGGACTTTTTGGTATTAGTCTTCCGACATTAATTATTGCCTCAATCCTTGGTCGTGGTGGACGCTTTTTTGCGGTCGCCGCAATTATGCGATTCTTTGGTGGGCATATCTCGCGCGTCCTGTATCGATACTTCAATCTGATTTCTTTAGCTCTCGTAATACTTGTCGGTATTGCACTCTACTTTTTCATCACGCACTGATGTATAATAAGCAGAATGCAACGGAGTAAATTTTATCAGTTTTTTCCACCACCACGATTCTTGCAAATGCCTGCGGTTGGTCTCGACATTTCAGATGTATCGATGCGTTTTGCTGAGCTTCTTGAGACACGGCACGGCCTCGTCATAGGAAGGTTTGCGGAACGAACGATCCCTCGCGGGATTATTGAGTCCGGTGAAGTGAAAAAACCAGTGGACCTGCGTGCAATACTGAACGATCTTAAAAAAGAGTATGACCTTGAGTTTGTTTCTGTATCACTCCCCGAAGAAAAAGCGTATCTTTTTGATCTGCACTTACCTAAAATGAAATATAGTGAAATACGTGGCTCTATCGAGCTCTCGCTCGAAGAGTACGTGCCGCTCAAGGCCGCTGAGGCACTTTTTGACTACGAGATTGAACAAGAGACGGATACCGCAATCCATGTGAGTGTTTCGGCCATACCGCGTACTTTGGTTGATGGATATCTCGAGGCATTTTTAGGGACGGGGATTACCCCGGTAGCCTTTGAGGTTGAGGCTCAATCTATTGCGCGCTCTATTGTTCCCAAAGGAGACAAGAGCGCCTACATGATAGTTGATTTTGGTAAGACACGAACTGGCCTCACTATTGCCTCAAACGGATTCGTTCAATTTACTTCGACCATCCCTACGGGAGGGAGGCTCCTTACTGAGTCAATCGCAAAAAACCTTAGTATCTCTTTTGATGAGGCTGAAAAAATAAAGCAGGAAAAAGGGGTGTCGGGGTTTATCGATAACGAAGAACTTTCTCTTGCTCTCATGTCTACCATATCGATACTTCGTGATGCGGTAAATAAACATTGTGTGTACTGGCAGTCTCACGATGATGCCGGTAAAAAACGTGAGCCAATCCAGAAGATATATTTGTGTGGAGGAGACTCAAACCTCGCGGGCTTTACTGACTATCTTGCAACAGGGCTTTCTGTACCTATTGAGCTCGCTCAAGTGATGGTAAATGTAAATTCACTCGATCAGTATGTGCCGGAAATTAATTTTAATGACTCGTTGCGGTACACGACGGCAATAGGACTTGCCCTCCGTCGCCCACAGTAAGTGGTCCTTAAACTGATTATGCTTAATATCTTACCTCACGAAGAAAATAAAAAAATCCTTACCGAGTATCGCTTGCGCCTCGCGGCTGTTGCCGTGTTTGCGGTAGCTGCTCTGATCCTCGCAAGTCTCATACTTCTCGTTCCTTCGTATATGCTGGCGGTTTCAAAACATAATTTTGTTGCTGAGGAGCTCGCACGTCTTGAACAAAAACAAAGTGAAGTTGCTCAAGAAAAAGAGGTGTCTACGCAGATCAGAGCGGTAAACAAGAAAATTAGTATATTCCTTGCGGGCCCAAAAGAAATACAGCTTACCCCGTCAGAAGTAGTGCTTGGGATTATTGCAGTTAAAGACCCTGCCGTCAAAATACAGTCGATTCTCTATGACATAAATCCTGATCGTGAGCGTCTTGTTTTGGCAGGAAGGGCGGATGACCGTGACAGTCTTGCACGGTTCCTTGAGACCCTTAAAAAAGATACTACTTTTAGTAAGGTCGACCTTCCGATAGGAAGCTATGTAAAGAGTACGAATATCGATTTTTCGTTGGTACTTGAACGTACGGTGGGCACAACCCCGCCAAAGGAATAACAACATCATGAAATCTTTCAGTAAAACAACCCTCTTGCTCCTTTCGGGACTCACACTTACGGCGACACTGGGCGGTGCCTACACATTTCTTTTTGTGGCAATGAAAAACAAAACTACCGCAACGGCTGAACTTTCTGCACAGAACGAAGCGCTTGCAGGGAAAGAGTCCCGTGTTAGTTCTGCGCTTTCTTCAGTTAAAGAAGATAGTGCTAATATTGAAAAACTTTCAGCGTACTTCATTAAAGAAAGTGAAATTGTAGCATTTACTAAAAAAATAGAGCTACTCGGTGAACAGTCAGGAACAGAGATTTCGTTAGAGGCGCTTGATCCTGGAGTGGGAGTAAACGATGCCCCCATTCTCAATTTTCGTATCGTCGCAATGGGGGAGTTTCAAAATGTGATGCGCCTTATTGGCCTCCTCGAAAATTTCCCTGCAAAGTTTGAGTGGAAGAGTGTTGATCTTTCGCGTAACGAGACTGCTGTCGACCCCAAGGCACCAAAGGCAGCCCAGTGGGAAGCGTCAATTTCTTTGGCAGCACTTAATTTTCTAAAAGAATAATATGTTTAAAAAAGACTGGAACAAAGAGTTCAAGAAAATGACTGCATCAAAAGGTGTAGACCCCTTTAAGGTGGAACCAACCCCTTATCGTGATTGGCGTTTTTTGGTGATAGGATTTTTTGTAATCCTCACCTCTTCAATCGGATTTAATATTTATATGTCTATTGAGATCAATCGTGATAGTTTTTTTACCACAACGCCAAAGGTTGAAGAGGGGACTCACTTTAACAGTGAGGGGCTTGCTATTGTGCTTGGAGACCTTGCTTCAAAAGAAGTAGCCTTTGAAAAATTAAGAATCGAAGGTGTTCCTGTGGTTGACCCATCTCTATAAGGCTGATAGAGTGCGAGAGTCGCGACATGGTGACAATTTGCCCCTGTAGTTAAATGGATATAACTGCGGACTTCTAAGCCGTTATTCGAGGTTCGATTCCTCGCGGGGGCACAAAGCGGAATTCCCAAAAACGCCGAGAGGTGTTTTTGCGCTTTGTGCGGGCGGAGCTATGTCGAGTGAAGCGAGATAGCGAGCCGGGGTCGCGAGCACTTACGTAGATTTCGAGCGCAGTGAAGAAATATACTTAGTGACTTGTGATCACACAAAATTAGTCGAGCTTTGCTCGTCATAAGTGCCGACCGCAGCGTGGCGAGCTGCATCCAAGATGTGAATCTGGTGATTCAGAGGTGGGGTAGCGAACACTTTATATTTTGTGAGTAATCGACATAAAATATTTAGTGATTCGTGACCACAGGCACATAAGACCGACTGAGGTCCATAAAATAAGGGTTAAGTCACCATTGGACCAAAATAAATATGAATAAATATCGGCTATATATTATCTTCGGCATCGCAACGATACTGTTAGTTGGAATCGCGATACCAAAACTTACGGTACATGACACAGTGCCTGCCAGCGTCGATCGCTCATGTATTGATAGTGCACTCCGTTTAGAAGGGCTTCATTCGATTCAGCGTTTGCTGTATTCCATCGGAGCGTTCCAGGTTACCAAAGCGGAACATGGAGGCGGAGAAGCAAAATTCTATACACTCTTCCGAATACCACTCGACACTATACGTACGATATGCGATTACGCCGCCATTGA
>MHUY01000020.1:0-2795 GCA_001825115.1 Candidatus Yonathbacteria bacterium RIFOXYC2_FULL_47_9
AAGCTACCGGAGTGTAGCCAACATCCCAGTTCCAGGGACTCCCCTGTTTCCTCCAGTTGAGGTTGTGGTAGACCATACTGCCATCTGAGAAACTAGCGGTTGAGGAGAAGGTGGTATTTTGTCCTAGGGTAATGGTACTGGTGATGGGGGTAAGAGAGACAGCCTTGGTACTTACCACACAACTCTGATTGGTGTAGGTGCCACTCAGGGTACCGTTGGTACAGGTACGGGTTTGAGAGGTGCAGGTTGCAGGTGAGGTGACGGAAGGAAGTTGGTAGGCGGTGACGAAACTACCGCTCGGGGTGGTGCCTCCCCAGGGGAGGGTGCAAGAAGAAGCCGTGGTGGTAAACGAAGCACTTGGTGAGTACCCCCTACCGGTGGCATTGGTTGCATAGCCACGGTAGTAGTAGGTGGTACCCGGGAGCATACTGGTACGAGCATGGGTGAATACGCCAGTGGTTAGTCCTGCGGCTGGAGTACAGTTGGTGGTGGGGTTGGTGGTAGTTCCCCAACAGGTACCACGTGCAGAAATGGCTGCGGGATTACCAAGAGAGGTTACGGTTGCTCCTAGGGTTGCTCCGGTGGTGGTGATGGCAGTTGCCGTGGGGGTGGTGACCGTGGGGATGGCGAGTGCAGGGACTACCACACAACTCTGGTTGGTGTAGGTGCCACTCAGGGTACCGTTGGTACAGGTACGGGTTTGTGGGGTGCAGGTTGCGGGTGAGGTGACGGAAGGAAGTTGGTAGGCGGTGACAGAACTACCACTGGGGGTGGTGCCTCCCCAGGGGAGGTTGCAGGGGGTGACTGCAGCAGAACAAGATGCGTTTGATCCACCGCCCGACCCAAGACAGGACCATGACCACGGCCCTGTGCCACTCACCGCCGTAGATGACCCACCGCTGCATAGGCCAATGGTTGGGGCAGAAGTAAAAGTAACACCTGAGGTTGCAGTGTTTGCTGGTCCACACGCACCATTTACGATAGCGATGATCGTAACTGATTTTAGGGTCCAGCCAGAAATCGCACCCTTGCTGTCTTCAGTGCGAGCCCTAAATGTGTATGTTCCAGGAGTAGGCCATGAATGATTTATGGGCCGAGAAGTCCCCGAAGAAACATACCCGGAGATTGGTGCATACTCATCAACGGTCCCATTGTTATCCCAGTCGATTCCATACCGAACAGTGTCGCCGTCGGGATCAGTCGAAACAACCGTAAAAGCTATAAGGGTACTTGGAGCACCTGTTGGAGATAGCGGATTGATGGTTGGGGCAGCAGGAGCATTATTAGGAACCGCCGAAGTAAATGTATGCAAAATAGACTTTGCAGTAAGGGTGGTTGGTCCTGGAGCTGAGGTAGGTGTTGGGGTAAGGGTTTTGGTGTAGTTTTGAGGATTAGCATTACAAACAAAGGTAGTCGGGAACACAGTACGCTCGGAGTATTCTAATTTCACACTACAGCTAGTTGCCGGGAAATTTACCGTTGCAGAAACTGAACCTACGCCAGTAACCGTACAAGTGAGCCCACTACAAGTCATTCCAGAGCCGCTCACAGAAGGAGTTGGTCTGTTTACAATATACTGAGCATACATCGAGTACCAACTCGAAGCAGAACCAATAAAGCGATTACTGCTGTTACATGCCGCAACTCCTGAATTCCAGGACCCGTATGGTGTGTCCCAAGTCGCTCCTGTGCCCGTCCACGAGAGGTCGGTATCTAAAAATGGAACACTGAACACAATAACATCCCCCGGAGCGACCGTGCTTCCGTTAGGCAAAAGGACTCCTCCCCTGTATGCATTAGAGTTATAAACACCATTCGTGTTTACGGACCAACTTTTAAATGAAATCATTTGATGGTCTGACATATCTCGAACCCTGGATACCCCCGCCGTGGTACCACAACTCCACGAAATACTATTTGCGGTAGCTTCGTCTGGTGCCCCAAAAACAAAGCTTATCGAGAGGAGGACTGCGAAAAAGAATGAAAATGCCGACATATCCTTTTTTCTCATAGTTCCCCAAAACTTCCTCCATCCCAAAAATCCAAAAAGAAGTACTGCTGCTCCAAAAATAAATCCTGTCACAGCTTTGCTTTTTGTGTTTGTTGTGGCGACACCGTCTTGTAACTTAAAGCAAAGCCCTGGGTCAATTTCTTGGCAGTCATATTTTTCAACAACCTCCTCAACAACTTTCCCGTCTCGTTTAAGGGTGGCAGAAAGCACGAAGGCATCATAAGTTTTGTCTGGTGTAAAAACATCCTTGACCCCCATCATAGACCCTGTGATATCACCTTTATATTCATAGGTATGAATAATATTGTCATCCATATCTTTTAACGTAAGGGTGAGGATATTATTTTTTACAACAGGAAGGTTGGTTGAATGAGCGCAGGAAAACAGAGAAGTTTCTTTTCCTTCCGTAAGAGGGAAACCGGTGATACCCGGAAAATTGATTCGTGTTTCTTCGACACCGTCGCGCGCAAAGCGAATATCGAGAATTGATTTAGAGTTCCCGTCCTTGGTCTCCACAACAAGATAAGAAGCAGAGGAATCTATTGGATTAGCGACATAAGCGATTTCTTTAGTCTCTCCTGGTTTCAGTTGAACGAGCTCAGTTTTTGTATCCTTGAGTGTTTCTTCGCGAAGGGAGTCCCATGCATAATGTTTCCAGATAACAGGAACGACAACAGTTTCGTTCCTTGGGTTAACAAGTTTTACTTTAATAGTGATGGGCTCGTTTTTTGCGAACACCGTCAGGGGTGTGGCGAAACGATGAAGCTCACCGTTTTTTGTAACC
>MHUY01000020.1:2810-8406 GCA_001825115.1 Candidatus Yonathbacteria bacterium RIFOXYC2_FULL_47_9
TCAACAACACCCTGACCTTGATCATTCTTAACGGAAAACTGAGCCTGATTTCCTGTCACATCATCGGTAAACGAGAGACCTAGAAGATTGTACCGCTTGGAAGTCTGAAAAAAGAATGCGGCCATATAATCTCCGCTTTGTGCATTTTCTGGGATTTTCCAAGAGAACGAGACAGGCTTTTCTGCTTTTGCTGCAATGGCAAAGGTTTCAGGAAGAGCAAATTGATCAACGAGCGTGTGCCCATTTTGACGAACACTAATTTCATCTCCTCCTTTACGGAAAATTTTTACATAGACCTGCCCGTCAACAACAGGGTATGAGTTCTCATTCCTAACGAATCCTGTAAATCCTATTGTAGTGCCTGGAACAGTAGCCCCGTGGGTCGGGGAAATATCAACCTGAACAGAATTAAAACGATAATAATCAAAACAATCAACGGTCCCCTCTGGGTCCAAAACTAGCTGATCAGAAGTGTGTGACTCACTAGAAATAGCGATATCTTGAGCGGAAACAAAAAATGGTGCCACAAAGAGAATTGTTATCCCTGCGAAAAATTTTAATATCATAGTTTCCTAAATCTTTTTTAAAATTACTTTGCTCTTATTCTATCACTCATAGAATGTATTGTTAATAAGTTGCAGTAGTAAAAATAGGGGCTGTGGTGCAAAAGAGTGAAAAACCGTGTAGTATGAAGGCATGATATCTCACCTTTCGGGTACCCTTTTGTTTGCGAGTGACCGTTTTATTGTTGTCGATGTAGGTGGCGTAGGCTACAAAGTCCGCGTGGCTCTCGACACCCTGCGTACACTCCGTGGTGTTGCTGATAAAAAGGTGTCTCTCTGGACCCATCTCGTCGTGCGCGAAGATGCCCTAGACCTGTATGGCTTCCAAAACGAAGCCGAGCTCGAGTTTTTTGAAATGCTTATTAGTGTGTCAGGTATCGGACCCAAGGGTGCACTCGGTATCCTTAATGTTGCGCCTGTCGACCACCTCAAGGAAGCGATTGCGCAAGGTGATGCGAGCGCACTCACTAAAGTCTCTGGCATCGGGTCAAAGAGTGCTCAAAAAATCGTACTTGAACTCCGTGACAAACTGGGTGGACACGAAGGTACGGTTGTACCCACGGGGATGCTTCGCGAGGAGCACGATGCAATCGCCGGTCTCGTGGCACTTGGCTTCCCCGAGCGTGAGGCGCGTGAGGCGCTCAAAGATGTCCCAGCCGATATTAAAGGCACGAGTGCGCGCATTAAATATGCACTTAAACATTTAGGAAAATAATTATGCAGCCAAACAGCACCATTGAAAAGGCTCTCGACCTCACTAAACGACTCATCCCTCGTGCATTCTTTCGTCACATTCAACCCGCATACCACTACACCCTCGCCCTTCTTGGCGCGGTCGTATACCGCTTCCCTTCTCGCCACATCAAGATACTCGCCATTACCGGAACCAAGGGCAAAACCTCAACGACTGAGATTGTAAATGCCATCCTTGAAGAAGCCGGGTACAAGACCGCAGTCGCGGGAACGCTTCGTTTCAAGGTAGACAAAGAGGAAGAACGTAATCTTTACAAGATGACTATTCCAGGACGTTTCTTTTTACAAAGGTTTCTCCGGCGTGCCGTCACTGCGGGGTGTGACTGGGCGGTTATCGAAATGACCTCCGAGGGCGCGCGGCAATATCGTCACAAGTGGGTCAACCTTGATGCGCTCATTTTTACCAACCTCTCCCCCGAGCATATCGAGTCACATGGTTCATTTGAAAAATACCTCGATGCAAAACTTTCTATTGCACGCGCACTTGCTCGCTCCCCTAAGCGCCCACGCATTATTGTTGCCAACGCCGACAGCACATACGCAAGTCAATTCCTTGCTGTCGACGCAGACACAAAAGCGACCTACACCCTCACAGACGCCAAACCCTACACCCTCGAGAAAGACGCTATGACGTTTACTTTTATGGGTTCGCCACTCTGCACTCCTCTTTCAGGCGCGTTCAACCTTTCTAATATTCTCGCAGCGGTTACCTTTGCACAAACGATACGAGTTACCCCCGAGATCATCCGCCGGGCACTTGAAAAATTCAACGGTATCCGCGGTCGCGTTGAACACGTGGATGCAGGTCAGGACTTTGATGTCATTGTTGACTATGCTCACACTGCAGACTCTCTCGAAAAAGTGTACGAAGTATTTCAAGGTTCACGAAAGATCTGTATCCTTGGAGGAACTGGCGGCGGACGTGACACCGCAAAGCGTCCAATCATGGGCGGCATTGCTGATGCGCACTGCGACGAAATCATTCTCGCCAATGAAGATCCGTACGACGAAGATCCAATAAAAATTCTCAACGAAATTAAATCGGGGGTAAAGAGCGGTAAGGCAAAAATAATTCTTGATCGTCGTGAAGCGATCGCTACCGCCCTCAAAGATGCCCGTACCGGCGACGCGGTTATCATTACTGGCAAAGGTACTGATCCCTACATCATGGGGCCTCACGGCACAAAAACCATATGGGACGACGCAACAGTCGTCCGCGAAGAGCTTACGAAGCTCGGGTTCAGTAAAAATTAAAATCTGATATACTCTTCATATGCTCAGCCTCTTTCCTGAATTGTTTGATTATAGTTTTCTCGCAATCGGTATTCTCCGTGTCGCTCTTGGGCTTATCTTTTTGTGGTTTGCGTATATAAAAATTTTTAGCGCGCGCGCCGAATATCTTTCTTTTTTTGAGAAAACAAAAATGCGTCCCACAAGAGTTTTTCTCAACATCGCTATTGGCCTAGAGCTTCTTATTGGTTCCAGTCTTGTTGCCGGGTATTACTCTCAAGCTGCAGAACTCGGCGGCGGGGCACTTATGGCTCTCGCTACACTCATTAAATGGCACCGTCCAAACCTCCTTCCCCACAATACGGCGGCATTCTACCTCCTTCTTTCAATGGTCTCCTTCACCCTCCTCTTCGTAGGGCCCGGAGCATTCGCATTTGATCTGCCCCTATAAAAATTGCAAAAGCCTGATTTTGTGGTAAGATTTCGAGCACTGGTGTTTAGTTTGATTTTCACCTTAATGCCCCTATAGCTCAGTCGGTAGAGCAGTTGCCTTTTAAGCAAACGGTCGTAGGTTCGATCCCTACTGGGGGCACAAAATAAAATTCCCGCTTTTTAGCGGGTTTTATTTTGTGCCCCCAGAGCAAGTGACCTGCGTCACTTGCGGTAGGGATCGAAAGCCGGAACGCACGAGCGAAGCGAAGTCTGCGAAGCAGGCGTGAGGCGGGGTCGAAGGTACTTAGTCCGCGCAGGGTGTACTCACCCGAGCAGACTTAGTAACCTGTGACCACCACGGTAACCGAACCGTAGCCCCGCCCTTTTGACATCCACCCAAATAGCAAGTAAACTAAAACCTGACACCTTGTACTCTCGCCACCAAAGGAGCCGATCATGAAAAAAAGGGTTCTTGTACAATCAAACGCCCGACGTATTTGGTTTATGTCTAACAAAAAACATACGGAAGAAAAGCAGTCTACCATGTTCACAGATACATCAAACAAGCCAGCGTCACAACCATCTCAAAAAAAGAACAGTCGTTACGACTACTAAAAACACCTTACAAGCTATGGTGTTTTTCTTTTAATAAAAGTTATCCACAACCCCCTCTTGCGCAAAGAACGTGTGGGGCGGTATAATAAAAGAAGGTTAAACCAGTGGTTCGCAGATCTCAAGGTCTGATCACCTATATTGATCCTTACGAGGAGGTCCTCGCTAATCACCAAATTGTTCTTTGCGCAACATATCGCGCTCGTTTCTCAAAAATTAATAAGTTCTTTCTCTCTACTGAAAAGCCGCATCATACATGCGGCTTTTTTAATTCCCCACTACTGACTATGTATACGGTACTATAGTACCGTATACATAGTCAGTAGATTAGAGAGACAGAATAAATTTCTCGAGAGCAATATTCATCGGCTCCCCTCCTCGATGTGCTTCATGGTAAATAGAGGAGAGTGAGCGTGAGAGCTTGGTGACTTCTTCTTGCGTGTAGTTTGTGGCAAAACCGCGTGATTTTTTTGCAACAAAGGGATTGAGTCCGCATTCGTCACCCTGCTTTGCGTTTTTCATGAGCGCGATATTTTTTACTGACCAAAAAAGTGTGCCGCAAATTTCCTCTGACTCAAACCCAGCGGTAATCGCCTGCTCGTACAAAACCCATAAATCTTTTTTGTTGCGCATACCAAGAGCATCACCAAGTAAAAAAATATTGAACGCGGGACGGGTATCAACTTTCTTGCCGACGTACTCCTCTGCTTCAGTGGCGTGCTCAAGGATTTCTGCCACCACATTTTTATCAAGCGTTGGTTCAAATATTAAAAAATAATTGGGTGATGCGGCGAGTACTTGTGCGCGTGATGCAAGAACCTCTTGCTCTGCTTTTTTCTCGAGAATGCCGTCCAGGACAAAGAGTGTTGTCTCGCCAAAAAGTCCTCGCGATGACATAGAAGTGTCGAGAAACTCCTCGGTCGCATCACCTTCTCTCGTCACGTATTCACTTGCACACACACCACACAATTTCTCACGAAGTGCTTGAAATCGTTTGCGTCCCTTTTCTCTGTCGGTGCCGTAGATAATGTACAACATATTATTTCACATCTTCCATACTACCCCACCGTGGGCCCTGGAACACTGACACAGTAACCGGCACAGGAAAATCTATCGCGTGCTCCATTGCGTACTCAATGACCTCGCGTGCCTTTTTTACAGAGCCCTCCTCAACCTCAAAGAGGAGTTCATCGTGAATCTGTAGAAGAAGGTGTGCCTTGTCTAAAAGTTTCGCCTCAGCGAGTCCTTCGTGCGCTTTTTGCATCGCAATCTTGATAATATCCGCCGCAGTACCTTGGAGTGGCGCGTTCATTGCCATACGTTCGGCACCCGCACGAATGTATGGTATAGGCGATTTGAGTCCTGCAAAAAATCTACGGCGCCCAAAGTATGTTGTGGTAAAGCCGTCTTTTTTCGCGTGTGATTTTACCTCTTCGAAATATGCGGCAATTTTGGGGAATGTTAAAAAATAATTATCGTAAAACTCCTGCGCTTCAGCGCGCGTAGAACCAAGGTTATCCTTGAGTGCGTTCACACCCATGCCGTACACGATACCGAAGTTGATAACCTTTGCCTTGCGACGCATTTCAGACGTGACATCCTTTTCTGCAACCTTGAACACGCGTGACGCGACTGATGTGTGTACATCGACCCCCGTGCGGAAAATTTCAATAAGGTGTTCGTCCTCTGAAAGCGCCGCAAGCACACGCATCTCGATCTGCGAATAATCGAGTGCAAGAAGAGTCGAACCCTGGGGTGCAACAAACGCGTCGCGAATCTCGGTACCCATCTCACCGCGCACCGGAATGTTTTGCAAATTGGGGTTCGTCGAAGACATACGCCCGGTCGTGGTGCCGGCTTGATTAAGCGTTGTATGCAAGCGCCCATCCTCCCCTATTAAATGAGGGAGGTTGTCGATGTAAGTCGAGAGGAGTTTTTGAAGTTCGCGATACAACAAAATATCGGCAATAATAGGGTGCGCATCACGGAGCTTCACGAGCTCGGAC
>MHUY01000020.1:8415-9507 GCA_001825115.1 Candidatus Yonathbacteria bacterium RIFOXYC2_FULL_47_9
TACCGTGAGACCTAGTTTGTCAAAAAGTATCTCAACTAACTGCTTGGGTGAATTCATATTGAACTCACCTCCTGCGTGCTCATAGATTCGTGCAGTAATTTCATCGAGTGTTTTATGAAATTTTACCGAGAGTTTTTTGAGGTGATCGGTGTCAACAAGAATGCCGTAGTGTTGCGCTTCTTCGATAATTTGAATGAGGGGAAGCTCAATCTCGCGATACACACTGCCGAGACCTTGCTTGCCAATCTCCGCCTCGAGATCTGCATATGCCTCCGCAAATGTTTTCTTTTTCGTATAGTGGAGCATGTCCTCGTAGGACGGCGTCGTTAGGTCAGAGTTGAGGAGCCAGAGCGCAATCTGCGCGTGCTTGAATTCTTCTTGATCAATTGCGGGTTCAGGCGCTTCATCTACCACGGGGACTATCTCTGGTCGCTCGATACCAATGAGCTCATGCAGGCGGTCGCGAAGCGAACGAAACTCAAGCTCAGCAAAGATCTTTTCTGCCGCGGCAGGCACAAATGTTTCCTTCCATGTTTTTGGGGGGAGTGAAAATTCCATCGGCGCATCACGGCGTACAGTGGCGAGCGTTTTTGAAAAGAGGGCTTCTTCCTCGCCATCCTGAAGGAGCTTGATGATACGCGGAGTAAGTCCGGCTGCACGAAACACCTCGGGGTCCTTTTTTAGCTTTTTGTAAATATTCTCTATTGACCCAAATGTGGTGATAAGGGTCGTTGCGGTTTTCTCACCAATACCTGAAATGCCAATGATATTATCTGAAGGGTCGCCACGAAGACCTTTGTAGTCAGGGAGGAGTGTCGGCTTAAAACCAAAACGTTCTTTGACAGCTTTTTCGTTATACAGAATAGTGTCATTGATTCCCTTCTTCAAGGTGTACACCAATACCTTGTCATCATCGACGAGCTGCAAGGTATCCATGTCACCCGATGCGATAATGATGCGGAGGTCTTTTTCATCTTTCATTTTTTCGACGATTGTGGCGAGAAGGTCATCGGCTTCAAACCCTGCGAGCTCGTATGCGGGAATGCTGAGTGCGGCAAAAATATCGCGTGAGCGTTTAATCTGATGCACAAG
>MHUY01000020.1:9545-13625 GCA_001825115.1 Candidatus Yonathbacteria bacterium RIFOXYC2_FULL_47_9
CTCGTGACGAAATGTCGGCTGCGGTAAATCAAAGCACCCCACAATGTAGTCGGGCTTGAGATCTTTAATAATCTTCATGATCATTGTCGAGATACCATAACTCGCGCCCGTTGGTTCACCGGTGCTCGAAGCAAACCCAGGGAGTGCGTGATATGCACGATGAAGTATCGCATGTGCATCAAGGAGTATGAGTGTCTTCACGGATGTGTTTTTTGCCATATGTTATTATGCAACACCTTCGATTGTAATCGACCTCACCCCTTCACTCACATAGTTGAATGAAAGTTTTGTCATATCTTTTGGCATTGCATCAACAACTTGCTCGGGCCATTCAAGGAAAATGAGATTTGTTTTATCTGCAAGAATAGCCTCCCAATCGAGTGCACGCATTTCGTCTCCACTATGCAAGCGATATGCGTCAATATGAATGAGCTTCAAAAAACGGTCTCCCACCACTCCGTTACGAGGAATGATGTACACCTTCTCAAGAATAAATGTCGGACTGGTGACAACCTCGGTAATACCCAGCGCCGCGGCAATACATTTCACGAACGCAGTCTTCCCTGCACCAAGATCGCCCGAAAGGCCTACGGTAGTCGCACTTTCTTGGGGTGGGCGCGAAGCGATATCCCGCAAAAATCCTTCCGCTACAGCACGTAACTCTATCAAGTTTTTAACCTCTTTTGTCATGCTCCCATCTTACCATTTTTAGAGCACTCTCCGAAACCAAGCCATCGGCAACAAAAAAGCGGCACCCAAGAGTGCCGCTTTTTTGTTATCTGAACAGATTGTCTCTATTTCTCGTCCGAGAATCGCCCATAAAGGTGGTTCCCCAGGAGTACTAAAATAAGTACCAAGATAAGAAGGAGGATCCATTCAAACAATGAAGTAGGGAGGAAAGATCCTGCGCCGAAGAGATTTGCGCCAAAGGAATTCTGTGCTTGCTCACCGCGGTGTGTCGCGTACGCAATAGCATCACCTTGCACTCCTTGTGTATCGGTATACACCATATTGGCGGTCACCACAACAAGCTGTCCTTGCGTGAGTTTGCGGTTGGCAACTGCAAAGACAAACAGTTCGCCATCTTGCTTTGGAGCAAGTGTTTTGAGGTCCACCGTCACCGTATTATCAGCACTTGAATAAGATCCGTTGGTTGCACTTTCAAAGTTCATTGAAGGAGGTAGTGTTACGCGAAGGACAACATTCTTGAGCGACTGGGTACTTTCATTTTTCCAAGTGACATGGTAACCGCGCTTTTCCCCAGAAACAATCACCTCGGCACCGCCATCAATAGCGAGAGCCACGAGCGACTGTGCTGAACTCCCACGGTTTATAATCGTTGTGGTGCGTACGGTGTTTGTACGCACTGGTGTGTTCAATATCACGGTTGTATCCGGTACAACGGTCGCACGCTCTGACACAAAGCTCATTATGCTTCCATAATTTTTGCCGTATGAATTTTCTGCAACAATACGATAATAGTAGGTCTGTCCTGAAGTAAGCCCGTTAATAAAATCGGAGTGCTTAATCGTAGGAGCAGTTCCGACACTAAAGGTTTGCGTCTTGTTACCCAAAGAACTGTTTGTTCCCCACTCAAACCATGCACTTGATGGCTGGGTGGCGGAAGTAAACACGAGGCCATTCAGCTTTGCGTTGGCGCTAGTAAGTTCTGTGGCAAAGAGCGTTGTTGCGGTTGGCGCTACTGAAACTACATTTATCGTACGCGTGTCTGTATATCCTGTGGTAAACGAAAGGATACTTCCATATACCGTGCCCGATGAATTGAGTGCTGCGGCACGATAATAATAGGTCGTATTCGACACAAGACCAGTGAGGGTTGCACTAAAGTTTGAAGCATACGACCCCTGAGAAAGTCTTTGTGTTGAGTTGCCTAGAGATATCGAACTCCCCCACTCAAACCAACGCACGGTATTACTTGTTCCATTTGGATCTACATATCCGTTGAGCACCGCGTAATCACTCGAAGTATCTGCATTTCGCGTACTTACCGTAGCGATAGTACTGTTGCAACTGGTACCGCAAGTATTAGATACTCCTGTAGTAAATGAAATAATACTTCCATACACAACACCCTGAGTGTTTTGTGCTGTGGCACGATAGTAGTATGTGGTATTTGAAGTAAGTCCAGAAAGGGTTGCCGAAATATTTGAAGCGGAAGCTCCCTGGCTATAATGCGCGGTTTGGTTGCCGAGCCCTGTTGATGTTCCCCATTCAAACCAGTATGCGGTATCGTTTGTTCCGTTTGGATTTACATAGCCATTCAACACTGCGAAGTCGACCGAAGTGTTTGTTGCATTATTGGTAGTCACCGTAGGTGCTGACTGTGACGCAGGTGTGGTGCAGGCAGTTGTGGAAAAGGAAAGGATATTACCCTGTGCTGTTCCGGCACTGTTTGAAGCCACAGCACGATAGTAATACAGAGTGCTTGGTGCAAGCCCTGAAACTATCTGGCTGAAATTTGAGTTCGTGGTAAATGTCTGATGTTGAGTTGCACTACCGAGACTTGATGATGTTCCCCATTCAAACCATACTTCGGTTGAAATTCCATTAGTAACAACGGCACCATTCAACGTAGCGCTATTACAGGTCACGGCGACGGTTGGGTTGGATGTAGTATTTGCAACGGTATTTGTATTGTTGTTAACATACGCTGTTGTAAACGAAACAATACTGCCGTGCACAATCCCCTGTGCATTCTGTGCGTTAGCACGATAGTAGTAGGTTGTGTTTTGCGTAAGGCCGGTAATGGTTACGGTTGTATTAGATGCAGCTGCGCCCTTACTGTAATGCTGAGTTGCATTACCGAGACTTGATGATGTCCCCCACTCGAACCAGTAGGTGGTGTCGCTCGTGCCGTTGGGGTTGATGTATCCATTTAACGCAGCACGGTCGGTCAAGATACTTGTTGCATTGTTAGTGGTGGCAGAAGGGGCGCTGGCAACAGTAGCACACACTGGTGTCCTGAAAGAAATGGTACCCCCGCGTGCTGTTCCCGCACTGTTTGAAGCTACGGCGCGATAATAATATGTCGTGTTTGCAGTCAACCCCGAGACGAGCTGACTGAAATTTGAGTTTACCGTAAATGTTTGATGTGCTGTTGCGTGAGCAAGAGAGGTGTTTGTCCCCCACTCAAACCATACCTCGGTCGCCTGACCGTTAGGCGTGACGGAACCATTAAAGGTTGCACTTGTGCAGGTGGTTATTACGCCCTGAGAAGAAGCGGAAGCAACGCCAGCACCTGCAAAGAGGCCGACGAGGGCGACAAGGCTAAGTCCGAAAAAAGTAATTTTTTTATTCATAATTGTTTAAGATAAGCAGATTTTGTATATAACAACAAAAGTAAATTTTGACAACACATCTTTCATTTACTTTTTAAAACCATGACACCATGTTTGTTCATAGCTTTAAAAAATACAGGAGGGGTTTTCCTCCTGTAAAAGGACTCATTAAAAAGAACTGATTACCATGTCGTTACTTCGGGGCCAGCAGGAAGCGTGGTTACTCCGGGGCCAGGAGGGAGCGTTGCCACTCCAGGGCCCGGAGGATTTGTTACGACCCCAGGACCAGGAGGTAGTGTTACAACATTTGGCCCAGGCGAACTTACTTTACGATTTTTGCGATGATCGTCAACAGCCCACAAGACCGCTGCTCCTGATACTGCCCAAGGAATCCACGAACCCCACGACGACTTTTTTGCTTCACGATTGCGCGGGCACATAATTCTGCCTTGAGCATCCGTAAAGCAGCCAGGGGGCGACTGAGTAGTAGGCTGCTGTGTAGCCGGCAATGCAATACACGCAGTGCTGCCATCGTCCCTCAACTGAAGGATGTTCGGCTTCTCGCACACCATCTCCGGCTTTTGCTTTGGCTTTTCGACAACCCTATCCCTCATATATACAGGGGTAGGTATTGCAACAGGGATCGCCCGACATTCAGGCTTGCCCGTTACTTTACTTATCGTCATCTCTGTGCCGTCACCACACAGGCTAGCGTCAAACATTTTTTCTTCAGCCTGAGGTTTTGAAGCAAGTCGTTCTGGTGCTGGTGTGGGTCGGTGAA
>MHUY01000020.1:13884-14036 GCA_001825115.1 Candidatus Yonathbacteria bacterium RIFOXYC2_FULL_47_9
TTGCTATATTTTTTCTGGAAGCGTTCAATACGACCTGCCGTATCAACAAACTTATGATGTCCCGTGTAAATAGGATGACATTTTGAGCAGAGCGAAACACGCAATTGAGGAAGCGTTGAAATCGTTGGGAAAATAGCGCTACACCCTGTGCA
>MHUY01000020.1:14098-14751 GCA_001825115.1 Candidatus Yonathbacteria bacterium RIFOXYC2_FULL_47_9
TAACGTCCCTACGAGCTTTATAGTCTTGTTATTATATACTGGTATCTCGCATGATACCCATCCCTTTAAGTATCGGATAAAAGTAGTTACTTGTAAAGCGGCGGGCAAGCCGAAAAAAAGAGATGGCTTAGCAAAAATCCTGCGTCACATAAATCTCTTCAAAATTTTCCCCTTGCCTACTAGCAACACCAATACCCTCCCGTATCCAATAGGGCGTCAGGATGTTTTCTTTATGCCCTTCGCTGTTCATCCATCCAACCACAACCTCCTCAGCAATCTCATCTAAATTAGGACTCCCACTCCAAAACTGCAGTTCAAAAATATTTTCAGCACCGGTCCCATATTCTATTTTTGTCTGACTTCCTCCATCGGGAAATTTTTCAATCGTCTTGTTTATCTCTATTTTTTCATGGAAACCACCAGCTTTATAGCGCCATGCAAATCCCACCGGCGGATTTCTTTTAAGCGGGTTTGCGCTCGTAAGATCGGGCAAAGTATCATGGCTAAAGTAGTGGCGATTAGCCATGTCTTGGCTATGCAATCGAGCAATTGATGCAAGCGTATCGTTCCACTGCAACACTCCAAGCTTGTATTTTGTACGTACTTCATTAATTTTTGCATGGACTAACGCTTCTAATCGCGCTTCCCGCAGT
>MHUY01000021.1 GCA_001825115.1 Candidatus Yonathbacteria bacterium RIFOXYC2_FULL_47_9
GAAAGCTTCTGAAATCGGAACTATGCCGGCAACATGGGTGGCAGTAAAGTTTTGCTGCTTTAGTGCTCTGATTCACGGCGCACAGTTCGATATCAGTATTTGTGACGACCCCTCCCAGATCATCGGGCGCTATGCCGTTGCTCTGGAAAGTTGCCTGCGAGGGTTTGGCGTCGAGTTCAAGATCTTTGGCGGCATTACTGAAGCTGGGTTCCAACGTCTCGTCGAAATCCAGCAACAAGAACTTGCACCAAGCTGAATACACAGTCCATACGTGGCAAAAAGCTCACGTGTGGGCTTTTTTGTTTGTAATTCACTATGGCAATAAAAGCAAGCGCACATTTCATCTGAACCTCCCATGTAAGTGACATCTATTATTTAAGCTGCCACAAGTGAAGGGAGTTAAAAAATGGGTGTAGTGGGTGCTAGCGGGGCTGATTACTTTTTCGTATCTGCTCTGGATTTTTTCCAGAAATGGTGTATAATATCGTTTGTTCGATAAATCAAATAGGCCCTATCGTCTAACGGTTAGGACGGAAGCTTCTCAAGCTTTAAATCGGGGTTCGATTCCCCGTAGGGTCACCAATTCGTGAGTCACAAACTTTCAAAAATCAAAGTTATAAATTATAAATCTATAATTGAGGAAACTTTTGATTTTTCAGACTACACCGCACTTGTTGGATATAATAATGCAGGAAAATCAAATATTTTAAGTGCTATAAAATGGTTGCTTCAAGGTGGGAGCCTAGACGAGGAGTCTTTTTGTAAAACCAATACACCTATTACTATCGAGGGTGTTATATCCGGAATAACACCCGACATTCTTTCAAGTGTAGACACTGCACACCAAACGAGTATTGAACCTTATATAATAGCTGAGGAATTAAAAATTAGGAGACATCAAAAAATACCTAAAGATAAAGCAATTAACATTAAGATAGAAGTATTTGACGGCACTGAATGGAGGCCTAATCCAAGCGGCATAGATAACGCGATAAAATCACTTTTTCCTGAACCTATTCAAATAGGAGCAATGGAAAACGCGGAAGAAGACGTAAGTAAGCCAAAAGCTGGCACGACAATTGCAAAGTTATTAGCAGAAATTATTGGGCCAATTGAAACCCAGTATGGAACAGAGGTCAAAGAAGCTCTTACTCGTGTTAAAGGCCTCCTAAGCGCCGATGGTGATGCCCGTGTTGAGGAACTAACGAACTTTGATACACAAGTAAACAGCAAGATTGATTCTTTTTTCCCTGGTATAAACATCAAAATTCATATACCAACCCCCGAATTAAAAGAGGTTTTTAATAAAGGAACGATTAAGGTGTACGAGGAACAACTACTAGACGGGCGGGACGTCTCATCTCTTGGTCGTGGGGCACAAAGATCTATACAAATGGCATTAATTCAACACTTAGCCGAGTTAAAAAGAGGAGGTCAAACAGCAACAACCAACACACTACTACTTATAGATGAGCCTGAGCTATATCTTCACCCCCAGGCAATCGAAATAGTCAGGGACTCGTTAAAAAAACTTTCAACCCAAGGTTATCAAGTTATTTTTTCTACACACTCCCCAATGATGGTAACATCGGAAGATATTGCCAATACTGTACTTATAAGGAAAGATGCTGCGAAAGGTACCCATGCTCGCAAGACATTGGGCTCAGCTATTACACAAATTGAAGCTAATGTTACTAGCCAACTTGAATTACTTTTTTCGCTAACTAATTCAAGTCAAGTACTGTTTTCAGAAAAAATAATACTTGCAGAAGGTACAACGGAGAAAAGAATTTTGCCTGCAATTGTTCGTGAAGTAACTGGCAAAACGTTAGGGCTGCATAAATGTGCCTTAATCCAACAAGGGGGCGTAGATAACACAAAAAAATCTATGGACATTTTTAAGATTATGGACTTGCCTGTAAAAGCAGTGGTTGATTTGGACTATGCGTTTCGCGGGGCAGTTAATCATGGTTTTTTGGAAAATACCGATACTGATATACAGGCTTGCTTGAAACATTTAAAAGAGATTGCGGCGGATAAAAATATTGCCCTAGAACCTGGAACCAACCTGCCTACCAAAAAACATACCGATGGGACTTTTGGGATACGCCCAAGTGATGCTTTTGAAATATTAGCTTCTGAAAAACAGATTGAGAGAAACCTGAAAAATATTCATGATAAATTACTACTAAAAAATATCTGGATCTGGGAAACTGGGGCAATTGAAAAGCCCCTAGGGTTAGGGTCAAAAAGCGAGAAGGAGTGGGCTCAATTTTGTGAAAATCTAAATAAAAATAAATTAGAAAAAACAGCAGCAGATGCTACTGAGATTACAGAATGTATAACATGGTTATTATTATAGCTACTTACAAACAAGAGTAATCAAGTACTTGTAAATAAAACAGTACCACCTAGCTAGCACACCAAAGACCTACGCTTTCGCCTTCCACTCGTCTTCTTGGCGGACGAGGAGGGTTCCTGCATTTTCAGGATGTGCCATTATTTCCTCTACGGTGCGCTCCATGCGCATTGATTGCGAGCCTTTAATGAGGATGACGTCCCCTTCGCCTATCACGCTTTCGAGGTGTTTGCCGGCGACGCGGGCATCGTCAAACTCGATCAAGTTTTTCTCACTCATATCGTTTTCGAGAGCGCCCTCGATAATGTACTTTGCGCGGGGGCCGACAGCGAGAATGAGATCGGCATTCTTTGCAGCGAGAGCGCCAAGTTTTTTATGTTCCTCCATCGTAAATTTTCCGAGCTCGAGCATATCGCCAAGGACCGCTATTTTTTTACCCTTTGTTTTAATACCACCGAGAACCTCGACTGCGGCGGCGGCGGCAATAGGTGACGCGTTGTAGGTGTCGTCGATGATCGTCGCACCCTTGAGTGCGGGAATGACACGCATACGTCCTGCAGGGCTCTCGTAGGCCGCGAGGGCACCCACCATATCCACAATATTGAGCTTGAGGTGTACGCCGAGGGCGAGAGCTGCCAGGGCGCTGTACACCGGCTGAACACCAAGCACGCCGGACATATTGACCGGGAACACATTGCCGTCGTATTCGAGCTTGAATGTCGTGCCAACGGGTAAACCGCCCTCATAGGCGATCTTCATATTGGTTGCGCGGAACATAGCGCTCTCGGAAAAACCGTAGGTGATGGACTTTGCCTTTGTCTTGTCACGGAGGGCAAGTACGCGTTCATCATCGGCATTCACAATGAGCATACCGGTAGGCTGAAGGGCTTTAACGAGCTCAGTCTTTTCCTCAAAAACCTCGGCGGGAGATTTGAAAAATTCCACATGCACGGGCACATCACCAAATCGTGTTATCACCGCAACATTGGGTACGAGCCATTTGGTCACGCGGGCAATATCGCCCGGCTTGTCGGCACCTACCTCGAGCACGAGCCATTTGGGATAGTGTTCGCGAATGAGGACAAGGAGTAGTCCGTGAAAAATGGTACTGAGCCAAAGAAACGGGTTTGACCATGCATTGCCACGACCAAGAATCGTAAGAGGAAGACCAATCTCACTATTGAAACTTTTTGCGGTCTTGCGCGCGACGAGAGACTTTTCTACTACGGCAAAAATAGCATCCTTGGTCGACGTCTTGCCCACACTTCCTGTAATGGCAATGACCTTTGGTTTATATTTCTTGAGAACGAGTTTCGCCTCTGCCTCAAGGATATTGGCAATGATATTTCGTGCTATTGATTTCATGTTATCGGTCGGGCGGTATTTCATAATAGTTTAGCAGAAATTTCGTGATCTGCATAAACGGCTCAGAAAGGGTGTGGGATGCATATTGCTCCCCGCGTGGGTTTTTCACCGCAAGGAATACAATAAATTTTGGGTCATAGGAAGGGAAATACCCAAAGAATGTATGAAGGTAGTCAGACTTTGAATATACACCGTTTTCGACCAGCTGTGCCGTGCCCGTCTTTGCGGCAATACTGTAGTGCTCCTGCTTCAAAGTGCCACCGAGGAGCGCCTTGTCGACAACGACAGTGAGCATACGCGATATCTCCTCGGATGTTTCTTTTTTCAGGACGCGACGCTCCCCACCCGGCACAAAGTCACGCGTGAGGCCAAGTCCGTATTCAGTACGCTTTACCACATGGGGTGTCACCAACACGCCGCCGTTCGCGAGGACCGAGAGTGCGCGAATCGTTTCAATCGGTGTCATTGAAACACCCTGACCAAATGATGCTGTCGCGTACTCGATATCACGCGGACTATCAAGGTTCCCTATTTGCCCTACGCCTTCGTTGGGTAGGTCTATCCCCGTCTCTTCGCCGAGACCATATGCTTTGAAATAGCTGCGGAAGCGATCCTTACCGAGACGCTCCATAACGAACATCGTTCCCGTGTTGAGGGACTGATTGAGTATTTCCTGAACCGGCACAACACCGCGTGCCTTACCGTCGTAATTTGAAATACGTTTGGTGTTGACGATACGAAACCCTTTGTCGTCAAATGTTGTTGAAGCCGTCACCACCCCCGCATCGATCCCTGCCGCTACCGTAAGAGGTTTAATAATAGAGCCCATCTCATACACACCTTCGACGAGCGGATTTACAAAAACTCCCTGGTTCTTTTCTTTCGAGAAGTTGTTGGGGTCAAAGCTAGGCGTAGCACCCATAGCATATATCTCCCCTGTTTTAGGATTCATAATGATACCCATCGCGCCCGTTGCATCATACTTTTTCAACACATCATCAGTGAGCACGCGCTCGAGCATACCCTGCACCGTTGGCTCGATGGTGGTCACCAAGTCGCCCTCTCGCTCGCGATCAGAGAGAATTGCTTTGCCTGGCTTTAAAAAGAGATCAGCAAAGAAGCTCGATGAAGCATCATCTCCTGTGCGCACGAGTGTCTCATTATAGTAGCGCTCAAGCCCATAGCGCCCTGATATAGTATCGCCATTTGACCCTACAAAGCCTAGAACATGCGCCGCAGTCTTGTTGCCTGGATAAAAACGCTTCTTATCTTTTTTCAAAATGACGCCTTTTTCACCCAGCGCTTTGATGCCCGCTATTTCCTTTTCAGATAAATGCTTGGCGACTTCTTCGTATTGATCACCCTTGCGCGACGCACGAGCAATAAGATCCTCACGATCAAAAGTAACGTATGCCGCAAGCTTGTCGGCAAGAGCTGCTGGATTTACTACCTTGGTGGGATCTATCGCCAGTGTGTAGTCAGGGATGACGGTTGCAGCAGATATCGTACGGCCCGTTTTTTCACTAAAAAATATCGTCCCGCGGTCAAATGACCCGCCGGACGGCAACGTATACTGGCGCTCAGCTTTGTCGCGATACACCTCACCACGGGCAATCTGCACATAACCAAGCTTTGCCACCAGTACAAGGGCAACAAGAAGCACCCCTACATTTAAAAACCAAACATTCTCAAGTGGTCCACCCTTTTTAGCCATTAGCGTGCGAGCGAGATCTTGGTACCGGTATTGCCGGCAAACTTTACGGCAACTTCCTTAAGCCCAAGCCCCTCTGCATACGCAAGGGTGACCGAGTTCTGAAGCCCAAGGTATTCTGCTTCTAGGGCACCCGTCTGTGCAGCAAGCTCACGTACTGCACTTGCGGTACGGTCGCGTTCTACTACATTCAATGTCAACGAGAGTACTGAGTAGAGATAGAATGAAATGGCGATCGCGAAAAATGAGGCGAATGCCCAAAACAATTTTCGTTCGATGTTATTGAGGTCTAGTACTTTTGTGGTCATGGTGTTTAATAATTAATTTTTCTGAATGATGCGTAATTTTGAACTGCGTGATTTGGGGTTGCGCGCAAGCTCTTCTTCTCCGGGAGTCAAAGGCTTTTTGGTAATGATCGTACCTGTCCCCTCTTCTCCTTGTTTTTTAAAAAATTCTTTGACGATGCGGTCTTCGAGGCTGTGAAAAGAGATGACCGCCATACGTCCGCCCGGTTTGAGTCGCTCAAAGCCTTTTGCGAGGCCTTCGCGAAGTGCACCGAGTTCGTCGTTAACCGCGATGCGGATTGCCTGAAAGGTCTTTGTTGCTGGATGCACCCTGCCGTGGCGTGCAAATGCAGGAATGGCCTTTTCAACGACCTCCGCAAGCTCGGTTGTGGTCTCGATGGGTTTTACCATGCGGGCTGCAACAATTGCGTTGGCGATACGCCATGCGAATCGTTCTTCACCGTAACCCGTAATGATATCCGTGAGACTGTCTGCCGCCCACTCATTCACGATCTCGTACGCCGTGAGATCACCCTCTTTCGGCGCTGTTTTAAAAGTCATGAGGAGCGGCTCGTCACGCTTGAAAGAAAACCCTCTGCCTGACCCTTCGAGCTGAAGGTTCGAGAGGCCGATGTCGAGGAGAACCCTGTCAACGAGCGGGTATCCTGCGTCGTCGAGCACACGGTCGAGGTTTCTGAAATTACCTAGGGCGAATATCTTTTTTGCGGCGTAGGGGGCGAGACGTACTTGTGCCTTAGCGAGCGCCTGTGCGTCCTCGTCTGTGCCAATATATACGCCATGCGCACCGATCTGCTTCAAGATCTCCTCGCTGTGTCCGCCGAGCCCGACCGTGCCTTCAAAGACATGGTCAGCTTCGCGGAGGGCAAGCCCTTCAAGTGTTTCGTGTAAAAGAACTGAGATGTGTTCGGGCATGATTTACAAAACTCCAATCTCACCCAATTTCTCTGCAAGCACATCGGCCTGCTTCTCGATGCGACCCTTGTACTCACTCCAAACGGTTTCGTTCCAGAGCTCGACGCGATCGTGCACCCCGATGACGGATACTTGGGTCTTTAATCCTGCGAAGTCTTTCAAAAAATCAGGAACCAAGATACGACCGATCGAATCAATATCACTCTCGACGGCACCGGCGAGCATAAAGCGTCCGAATCCGCGTGTGTCAGCCTGCCCCATTGGCAAGTCGGCAAGCTTATCAGAAACTTTTTGCCATGTCTTCATCGGATACACAAAGAGACAGTTGTCGAGCCCGCGCGTGATCACCACTTTTTTGCCCAGTTCCTTACGAAACTTGGCAGGAAGCGCGATACGCTTCTTTGGGTCGAGGGTGTGTATGTATTCTCCGATTAACATTGCAATTTCATGGGTATTCCACTTCATCCCACTTAATGTATATTATATAGCACTTTGCCCCACTCTACAACTATTTTTAACACTAGTTATCCACAGCCCCTATAAAGAAAAAAGCCCGATATTACTGGGCTTTTAAAAGAAACTTGATGATTGTTTATCCAGGGATCTCGGTAGATAGATCGATCTCAAAATTTTCATGAACTTCCCTGACAAATGTCCGGATAGCTTCTTCGACTTTTTCGGGAATCTCGTCAATATCAAAAAAATCAAGAGGGCTAGATTGGTCGAGTAAATCGCCAACTGCTTCTTCCACCTTTTCCCAGAGTGCGACAACTTCATCTTGATGACTCAGATGACGAACACGCCCGTTTTCCATAAAACTTCTCAGGTCCGAAACTTTCATGGCCATGACAATCCCCTCCCCATAAAAAGAAAAATGCTATGGAAATCATAGCATTTTTTACAAAAAAGTCAAGTATGTTTACTCCTCCTTAGGGCGCACAAGGGGAAACATCTGTACTTCGCGAATCGGCTTATCCGACAAAAAGGCAAACAGACGCTCTCCAAAACCAAACCCGCATGTCGGCGGCATTCCGTGCTCAAGCATTTCGACAAAATCCCAATCTGCCATCATTGCCTCTTCGTCACCGGCCGCAAGAAGTTCTTGCTGTACCTCAAATCTTTTTCTCTGATCTAATGGGTCGTTAAGTTCGCTATACCCCTTACCGATTTCACTACCTGCAAGAATTGGTTGAAAGATTTGCGCCGTCGTACCGTCGAGGTTTTTCTTTGCGAGTGGTGCGACGAGAAGTGGGTGGTTAACGAGGAACGCTGGACCAGAAATATTTTTACGGCAATATTTCCAGAGCGTATCAATGAGGCGTTCACGATTAGCCCCCTCGTATTTAACTTT
>MHUY01000022.1 GCA_001825115.1 Candidatus Yonathbacteria bacterium RIFOXYC2_FULL_47_9
ACTTACCGCGCTCCCTATTATTGAGACCCAGCAGGGCGATGTGTCGGCATACATTCCTACCAACGTAATTTCTATTACCGATGGACAGATTTATCTCGACACCGACCTCTTTAACAAAGATATGCGTCCCGCTATCAACGTTGGTCTTTCTGTATCGCGTGTGGGTTCAGCCGCACAGACCAAGGCGATGAAGAAAGTTGCCGGCAAGATTCGTCTCGAACTCGCACAGTTCCGTGAGCTTGAGGCATTTATGCAGTTTGCGAGCGACCTTGATAAAGAAACCAAGGACCGTATTGAAAAGGGTCGCCGTCTCTCGGAGCTCTTGAAACAGCCCAACGGTCACCCGAGCTCGTTTGAGAAAGAAGTGCTCGCGATTTACGCAGGTGTTTCTGGGCTTATCGACGGCGTCAAAGTAGAGGATATGCGTCTCTTTGAAACCAAGCTTATGGAATACTTTGACCATCATGCGGCAGGTGTTATCGAAGCGATGCGCACTGAGCGTGCCATTTCTGATGCTACCGAAGCAGAGCTCAAAGCAGCTCTTGCAAGTTTCAAGAGCGTGCATCACGAATTATTCATTGCATAAACTATGTCGAATCTTCGCGCGATAAAAGACAAGATCCGCTCCGTCGGAAAAACGCACCAGGTTACTAAAGCCATGGAGGCGGTTTCTGGCGTGAAGATGCGTAAAGCGCAGATCGCCGCTCTCACCGCGCGTCCGTATGCGCTTGCGGCATTTCGCATTCTTGCACGCGTGTCGAGCTCAATTGATCTTTCACGTCATCCTTTTATGCGCGCACGAACCCCTGAGGCAGGTAAAGCACGTGTCCTTGCCGTAGTTATCACGAGCGACAAGGGTCTCGCGGGTGGCCTCAATAGTTCACTCCTTAAACGGGTTGTGACGGCACTTGAGGATCGTGGGGTCTCGCGCGAGAACACTGGTATCCTTGCTATCGGTCGCAAAGGAGAGGACTATTTCGCGCGTCGTGGATACATTCTCGAAGAAAAGATTCCTACGATAGGGGATGAAAGTCTGACGACAGACTTTGGAGGTGTCGTCGAACTTGTTTCAAATCTTTTTGCACGCAATGAGTATGATGAGTGCATCTTGGTGTACACCAATTTCCGCTCGACTTTTGAGCAGGAGCCGGTCGTGCGCACGCTTCTCCCGCTCTCGGTCGAGGGAATCGAGGAAATGATAAAAGGTATTACACCGGAAAAAGGCAAGTTCACCGAATCAAAAGAGACGACGGAAAAACTTACGCACAGTGCGGATTATTTATTCGAACCATCGCCGGAGGCCGTCCTTGAGACCCTCCTCCCACGTCTCGTTGCGGTCGAACTCCATCATGCGTTCCTTGAATCAAAAGCATCCGAACACTCAGCGCGTATGGTTGCCATGCGAAACGCCTCGGACAAAGCAAACGAAGTAGAATTTCTCCTCACGCGCGAATACAACAAAGCCCGCCAAAGCGCGATTACGAGAGAAATGAGTGAGATCATTGGCGGCATCGAAGCGATGAAGTAGAGTCCTCTCGCCATTTCCTTTTCTGGTGCACGCATAATTTTTTGCTAAAAATTTGCTCCGCTCGGGCCAGTCGCCCTTGCGCAAGGCACCAGAAAACGAAACGGCTCGCTCCAAGGCGAGGAGTGGTAAAAGTGCATTCTGCGGAATATTTTGGTAATGCGTTATCTTAACGCTGTTAACTTGCATACTCTTTTAATACTTATCACTAATGAATTATGTCACGCATTACAGACATCAATGAACTTTTTGCAGAGATTGAGGAAATTATCACTAGTCTTTCTTCTTCATACGAAAATGCAAAGAGTAACAGTACAACTCATCAAATACCTCGCGCCAAAGTAAAGGGTGCATTGGAGCACCTCAGAAGTATCCTTGAATACTGTGCGCAGGATGTCCACATGCATGTCTACGGTAACAACTCTGGGGAATTATATTTTCCTTATGCAAAAAATGAGGCACTGTTCAATAAGCACCTAACCAGAAGTTTCAAAGCACTTCGTGTGAGAGATCCAAAAATTTACGATTTTATGGCTTCTGTTCAACCTCATGTTTCAGGATCCAATTGGCTTATTGATTTATGTGGTTATACAAACACGAACAAACACAAATACCTCACCCCCCAAGTTAAAAAGACCAAAAATAGCGTCACTGTTGGCAATTTAATTAGGGTTTCTGGAAACAGTAGTGCCACGTTCGTTAACTCAACGGTCAACGGTGCTCAAATAGGGAAAGACAGCTTAACCCCCGTGACAATATCTGATGCTATGACTAATGAGGAAATAGTAACGCAACTAAATCCAGGTAATCCGTACATTCCTGTAACTCGGGTAACGGAGGAAGTAAAGTTTTTTATTGAAGGGTCAACTAATGATGCTCTTTCATTTATTCAGGATGCAAAGGAACGAATCTCTAAGTTTGTAAGTCAATTGTATTCGGAAATTGAGAAATAGGAAGGTCCGAAGACTGGACCTTCGAGGCCCATTTTTTACTTAATGCGCAGGACATTAAAATAAACTGATTACGTAAAAAATGGGTATAGAAAAAATCAAACCAACAAACCACACTGCTGCTGCTGTCCCAAGTGTTTTGTCAAAAAAATCGCCACCACCACGACTCTCTTTCAAATGGTTCCAGTTCGTGTTAGTTACAATTACGAAGGAAGCAATAAATAGTATTAAAAGAAGCATCCTGGGGTCTTTTAAGTCGAGAATATTGGCAAAAAATGCAGATAGCAAAGATGCAATAAGGCCGTATTTTGCTATGGGGTGATTATTCAAAAATTCATTATTCATAGCGATATTCTATCATGCGTTGTTTTGCAATGAAAGGAAGATAAGTCGAGCCCAAGGGTGGGTTCTTGAAAAAGCGGCAGCTCGTTGTAATTTGATTTAATGTGAGAATATTTTACAACCGGTTGTGGTATAGTTGTTGCTATATGAAAAAAGATTTTCAAACGTGGCACACGAAAAAATCGGAGATTAGTGAAATAAGAAAAAGCCCGTTCTTTCACGAACGAGAGATATGGTTTTGCTACCTTGGTACAAATGTAGGATTTGAGCAGGATGGTAGCGAGGAGTTTTTAAGGCCGGTAATCGTTTTTCGTAAATTCAATAATGAAATCTTTTGGGCTATTCCGCTCACAAAATCGAAAAAGAAACTAAATGCTAAGATAGAATCTTACTATTACTCATTCTCATTTCTGCCTGAAGTTACTAGTCTTGCAATACTTTCTCAAATTCGATTAATAGACGCAAAAAGACTAAGTCGTCATATCGGCACAATATCAGAAGAAAATTTTGATGAGTTAAAGAAAAAACTCAAAGCATTACTGCCCTGAGTTTCTCGTTTTCCTCTACCTTGCGGCAGAGTCGGGCCGAAGCCGTTTGTAAATATACTATACACAACTTGCGAAGGAATTGCAAATTTTTTGAGCAAGTTATCCACAGATGAGAGGTATACAGGATTTTCTTGGTTTTTTGGGTAAAAAATGGTAGAGTTTCGGCATTATGTTGGCTCTGCGGGGCTTACTGAACAAGGATTATTAGGGATTATTATTAACCATATGAACACAGGAACAATCAAACAAATCGTCGGGCCAATCGTAGATGTGTATTTCGAGAAGAACATTCCCGAAGTACAGCACGCACTCGAAGTCGAGTGGGTAGGTGAGCAAGGCGACAAGAAAAAGATTACGCTCGAGGTTGCACAGCATCTCGGTCTTGGCCGCGTGCGCTGTATTGCGCTCGACTCGACCGACGGTCTTCGCCGCGATGTTCCGGTCAAAGACACGGGTGCGCCTGTGCAGGTTCCTGTGGGTGAGGAAGTCCTCGGACGCCTCTTTAATGTTCTTGGTGAGACCATTGACGGGGGAGCGGGTATTTCCTCGAAGGTTGCACGTCTCCCTATTCATCGCAAAGCACCTGCGTTTAAAGAACAAAAGACTAAGACAGAAATTTTTGAAACGGGTATCAAAGCTATCGACCTTATGACCCCCTTTATCAAGGGTGGTAAAGTTGGTCTCTTTGGAGGTGCGGGTGTAGGTAAGACGGTGCTCATTCAGGAGCTCATTCGTAATGTGGCGACCGAGCATGGCGGGTACTCGGTGTTTGCCGGTATTGGCGAACGCGTGCGTGAAGGTAACGACCTCTATCACGAAATGAAGGACTCGGGCGTGCTTGCAAAAACTGCACTCGTGTTTGGGCAGATGAACGAGGTTCCAGGTGCACGCGCACGTGTGGCACTTTCGGGTCTCACGATGGCCGAGCACTTCCGCGATGCGGGCGGCAAGGACACGCTCCTCTTTATGGACAACATCTTCCGTTTCATTCAGGCAGGCGCCGAAGTGTCAGCACTTCTTGGTCGCGTACCGTCAGCAGTGGGTTACCAGCCAACCCTCGCCGAGGAAATGGGTAAGCTTCAGGAGCGTATTGCTTCGACAACAAAGGGCTCTATTACCTCTGTACAGGCCGTATACGTGCCTGCAGACGACCTTACCGACCCAGCGCCGGCAACTACCTTTTCACATCTCGACTCGACGGTAGTGCTCTCACGCCAGCTCGCATCACTCGGTATTTACCCTGCAATCGATCCGCTCGATTCTGCCTCAACCGCACTCGACCCACAGGTGGTCGGTGAACGCCACTACAAGGTGGCTATGGAAACCCGCAAGGTACTCCAGCGCTACAAGGACCTTCAGGACATTATTGCCATTCTCGGCATCGAGGAGCTTTCCGAGGACGACAAGCTTGCGGTAAACCGCGCGCGCAAGATTCAGCGCTTCCTATCGCAGCCATTCTTTGTAGGTGAAGTATTCACGGGTACCCCCGGCAAGTATGTAAAACTTGAAGACACCGTCGAGGGCTTTGCACAAATTCTCGAAGGCAAGCTTGATGACGTAAATGAATCGGCATTCTATATGAAAGGCACGATTGATGAGGTGAGAAGCGCAAGCACAAAATAATTTACTATGTTCAAACTCATCGTCGCACAAGTAGACAAGACTCTTTTTGAAGGAGAGATCGCACAAGTAACCTGCCCCGGTGAGATGGGGGATTTAACCGTGCTCGCACATCACTCACCGCTCGTAACCCCACTCCGTCCAGGCGAGCTCAAAATTGTCGACAACGCAGGCATCGAGACCTATATCAAAGTCACTGGCGG
The DNA here is from genome assembly GCA_001825115.1 of Candidatus Yonathbacteria bacterium RIFOXYC2_FULL_47_9. GTDB lineage: Bacteria > Patescibacteriota > Minisyncoccia > Phycocordibacterales > UBA1550 > UBA1550. The sequence goes on from MHUY01000022.1 coordinate 5,189, forward strand.
TATCCTCGAAGTCGGTTCCAACCAGGCAACAATACTTTTGTAGTGCTTGCACTACCACTGTTTGATTTGCGCACTGGCTTGTTTTTGTGGTATACTGTAGTCATATGAAAGAGCCGATTATTTTACAATTTTTTATTCAAGCTGCTGAAGAAGGTGGCTATACGGCCCACGCGGCAGAGTACTCTATCCACACGCAAGGGGAGACGCTTGATGAGACTGTTTCTAATATCAAGGATGCCGTTGAGTGCCATTTTGGCGACGAAGAAGAAAAAACACATACGTTTCCCGTGATGGTCAACTTTGCTTTGCCTGCGATGGCGTAGATCGTATGCCTAAGTTAAAACAACTCTCAGGAAAGGAGGTCATAAAAATTTTTGAGTCACACGGATTTGAAGTGAAACGTACCACAGGAAGCCATACCCGGCTCACCCTTGTTCGAGACGGAACCTCGTATCACATAACGATTCCGCTGCACGATGCGCTCAAAAAGGGCACCCTGCACAGCATTGTCAAAGATTTTGAGACATACTTTGGCAAAGATGCGACGAATCGATTTTTTAATTGATAGACGTCGGACGTCCGTCAACTTACTTGCCTCGCTCTCAAGTAACCTGCCCCGGTGAGATGGGAGATTTGACGGTGCTCGCACACCACTCACCGCTCGTAACCCCGCTCCGCGCAGGCGAGCTCAAGATTGTCGACAACGCAGGCATCGAAACCTACATTAAAGTTGAGGGCGGCATCCTCGAAGTCGGCTCAAATACAGCGACAATTTTACTCTAACGCATTTTGCGTAAAGTTTAATAAGAACACTTTGGGTTTCAGTGTGTTTTTCCATAGATTGACAACGAAGTAGATTAAAGGTAGTATCACGAAGGATAGATTAGATGTACTTGTTTCTGGTCTCTTCAGTAAAGTAGAGTAAAATTCGATTGACAACCAAAAGGAGTATTAAATGAACGCAATCAAGAGCTTAATTCTTGCTGTGGTATTTTTGTTTAACACCGTGGGTTTCTCATCTTTGGTCAATGCTGCTCCAGTCAGTGGGCAGGGGACATGGGAAACCACACTGTCTGCGCGAAGTCTCGACGGTAACAACACAACCGCCGAAGCCTACTACGACAGTGTCCTCGACATAACCTGGCTGAAGGACGCCAATGTCAATGGTCTGATGACCTGGGCTAACGCAAATACTTGGGCTTCATCCTTAGTCATGGATGTTTATACCAACTGGCGTTTGCCCGATACTGTGGATACGGGCACTGTTGGCTGTAACTTTAGCAACAACGGAACCGACTGCGGTTACAATGTGGCTACTTCAACGGGCGAGATGGCCAGTATGTTTTACGATACTCTGGGTGACTTAGCTTCCTTGAATACTGCAGGTTTATCACAGGCAGGTTCAGGTCTCACCAACACCGGTCCGTTCTCAAACATACAAGCTGGTCCCTACTGGTCTGCTACAGAAAATGCCGGAAATTTGGCCAAGGCATGGTCTTTTGTTACCGCGAACGGTCTCCAGTCTGTTGGTGATAAAAGTACTTCGAGGTATTCATGGGCAGTACATTCCGGTGATGTCGGCGTAGCGGTCGTTCCAGAACCGTCGCCAGCATTGCTGTTTGCTTCGGGGCTCCTTGCGTTGGTGGTACTTGTGAAGAGAAAGGCTCATTTAAGGACGTGATCTTTGGTTGCGGGAAGTGTAAAACGGAACAGCTTATTGTTGTTCCGTTTTTTTTATTTATAAGGTACTTGGCTGCAGAGCTTTCAAGTAACAACTCAATTTAAGTATTGACAAAATTAGCTATAATGGTAATCTGAATTTGTATTAATAACCGCGTGAGTAAGGCATCTTGCCAACAATTTATATGATAATTAAAAATACGTTTTCGGCGGTCGTCTCAGTATTGATTTTTTCGGTAGCATTATTTGCTACTTCAGCAACTGCAATGGCTAGTGGTCCCGCATTAGATAGTATTGATATTGCAACCGTTCCAACTAAAGTAATTTACACTGTTGGGGAATCCTTAGATATCACCGGCTT
>MHUY01000023.1:0-7661 GCA_001825115.1 Candidatus Yonathbacteria bacterium RIFOXYC2_FULL_47_9
GAGGAGACGCTCAACGGTCAATTCAAAGAGGGCATCACGAAGATTAACAAGCAGTTCAGTGAATTTTTTGCACTGATGTTTGGTGGTGGTACCGCGTCGCTCCAGGTCTCGTATGAGAAAAAGAGGAAGCGCTCGGACACCGATATCGCTGAAGGTCCTGATGAAGCAGAAGAAGAGGAATCCGAAGAGGGAATCGAGGTTTCAATATCACTCCCGCATAAAAAGATTCGCGGTCTCCAGATGCTCTCGGGTGGCGAACGCGCACTCACCTCCATCGCACTGCTCTTTGCTGTGTCTCAGGTCAATCCACCGCCATTCCTCGTGCTCGACGAGACCGATGCTGCGCTTGACGAAGCAAACTCGAGAAAGTACGGCGATATGATCGAGAACCTTGCGAAGTATTCGCAGCTCGTGGTCATTACGCACAACCGCGAGACCATGTCGCGCGCCGGCATCATTTATGGTGTCACGATGGGTTCCGACGCCATCTCAAAACTTCTCTCCATTAAGTTCGACGAAGCTGCAGCGCTCGCAAAATAGCCATTGACAAAATGGCAAAAATGTGCATAATATATATAGGTTTTTCTTCACGAAAGGGAGTTGATCATGGCAATGGAAATTCAAGCGGGTTGTGACCAATGCAGTCCGAATCCCGAGTTTGTGTCACCTGATGGATATGACCTCTGCGTTCATTGTGGGGCGAAAACACCCTACAAGACCGAAACGCACATTGATGCTCGTATCGGTTATGTGGAAGGAGTGGGGCAAACTTGTCCTAACGGTTGTAAAACCAAAGAAGAGGGTCACTACTAAAAAAGCCCGCAACACATCGTGTTGCGGGCTTCATTTTTTTACTTCTTCTCCGTTACTAATTCGTAGTCGATACTCTTGCGTTCGAGGTCAACGGATTTGACGCGGATCGTGACCTTGTCACCCAGGCTGTAGCGCTTGCGCGTGGTCTTGCCGATGATGCGATAATTTTCTTTTTCAAAGACGTAGAAGTCGTTGCCGAGATCGGCGATGCGCACGAGGCCCTCACACTTGGTTTCATTTTCTTCTACAAAGATACCCCACTCGGCAACACCGGATATGGTGCCCTCAAATGTTTTTCCAATACGCTCGTTCATATACTCTGCTTGCTTGAACTTGATCGAAGCGCGTTCGGCGTCGGATGCAAGTTTCTCCATCTCGGATGAGTGTGCCGAGAGTGAACGATATTCCTCCATTGTTTCCTTTGAAACAGGATCGTGGGTGAGGTAGTGCGCGAGAAGGCGGTGTACCATTACGTCTGGATAACGACGGATAGGGGAGGTGAAGTGCGTGTAGTGTTCAAAGGCGAGGCCAAAGTGGCCAATGTTGATAGTCGAGTAGATTGCTTTTGCCATCGTGCGGATAGTTGCCGTAGAAAGCATCATTTCCTCGGGCTTACCCTTGATCTTTTCGAGGAGCGCGTTGATGTCGTGCGGAGATACACGCCCTTCTTCAACAGGGAGTTGGTATCCGATACTTGCAAGGAAACGACGGAGTTCCTCGAGACGCTCGGGTTTTGGTTCATCGTGAATGCGGTATACAAAGAGGTCGCCTTCGTGAGTAGCATGCTCGCCTTTGCCCTTCTTTTCCCCAATGATATCCGATACATATTCGGCAACTTTTTTGTTGGCGAGGAGCATGAACTGTTCAACGAGCTTGTTAGTATCCTGCATTACTTTCTTGTAGACGCGGATAGGTTTTTTGTTCTCGTCGAGGACAAAACGCACCTCTTCGTGTTCAAACGAGATCGCACCCTCTTCCTTGCCTTGTTTGGCAAGTTTCTTGGCGAGCGTATTCAATGTCAAAAGTTCCTCATGGAAAAGGCCGGTGCCTTTATCGAGAATCTCTTGCGCTTCTTCGTACGTAAAGCGTTTGTCAGAGTTGATAATCGTACGACCGAACCAAGAATCTTTCACAACGGCTTTTGCTTTAGGGTTGCTGAATGCCTCGGCGTCAAACGTAAATACCGCAGAAAAGACGAGCTTGTCCTCCTTTTGATTGAGAGAACAAAGGTCATTGGAAAGCACTTCGGGGAACATCGGAATGACGCGGTCAACGAGGTAAATCGAGGTTGCACGAGAGCGTGCCTCCTCGTCAATGGCGGTATGTGGTTTTACATACGCTGAAACGTCAGCAATATGTACGCCAATCTCAATGTCGCCGCTAGGGAGTGTCTGCACGGAAATAGCATCATCAAAGTCTTTAGCATCGGCAGGATCGATGGTAAAGGTGGTGATACTGCGGAAGTCGCGACGCTTTTTTGCTTCTTCTGCTATGAAGGCAGGAGCAGATGCTTTGAGGGCGTGCGCCTCTTTCTCAATCTCCTCAGGGAGCTCAAGGGCGAGACCTTTTTCGAGGACGATGGCACGGATTTCTGTCTCGTTTTCGCCGACATTACCGATGACCTCAATAATTTTTGCGGTGGGATTCTTCTTTGGATCGGTCCATTCGAGAAGCTCAACTAATACTTTTTTCTTGCTGAGATTTTCAGTAGGAGGGGTGGGGATGAGGAAATCCACATAAATGCGGTTGTCTTGGGGAACGAGATAGGTCGTGCCGTTTTGATCAATGGTGCCAACGTAGCGGGTGCGTGCGCGATCGAGGATCTCCACGACTTCACCGGTCTGTTGCATGTTGGGAACACGAGAATGCAGAGCGACTTTTACATGGTCACCCGGGAGGGCGGTATTCAGGAGTCCCGCTTCAATGCGGATGTCATTCTCTCGAGGGCTTTCCTTGCCCAGGGATACAAAACCGAGGCCTTTACCAGTCGTGGTAATGATGCCTTCAGCGTGCGTGGAAACAGGAGTTTTTTCTTTATTCATATAGCTTTTAAGATACCATAAAATTACTGTTTTTGCATGATAAGAATAAAGTTGTAAAAAAAAATATCAATGTGTTATGATTGGCGAGGTCGGTTGAAGGTCAGCCGATTTTGTTCTTTTTCAAAACTCAAAAGGAGTAGCAAATGAAAAGATTACTCACAGTGCTTTTACTTTGTTTGTCATTCGCTCAATCGGCGAATGCAGCAACCGCATGGTATCAGCCAACGCCGTATCCAATGAAGAAGATGGACGGTTCCGCAATGCCCCAGAACATCAATATTGTGCACGCGTGGGGCGGGTGGTTCAATAATTCTTACAATCTTACTCTCGTGCGCGATGACAAACTGCAAATTGGTGGATGGGGTGATACGTATACCTCCCCGGTCAGGTTTGACCTCACGGGGTTGCCAGCAACTGTTGATAGTGCATACCTTTACTTGTACGCACTTCCATCTGGTTCGGCAAATCCATCACAAGTCTCGCTATGGCCAATCACTTCGGTATGGGATCCTGCTACTGTTGGGTGGAACAACTTTCCTACAACTTCTAGCGGGTACTATTGGCCAGTTTCGACGGCAGTGAACACATGGCGAGGGTACACGATTTCTGGATGGTACGCCGATTGGAAAAGTGGCGTACGTCCAGACGATGGTATCCTCATTTGGCCCTATAACAACGATGGCACACAGCGCTTCGATAAGTTTGTTTCTTCGAAGAGTACCGATGATGGACATCGTCCAATATTAGGGCTGACATTCACGCCGACGCTTGAGCTCAAGATGCCACTGCCAGAGGAGGATATTCATGGTTAGTGACAAACGAAGTGGGCGGATATGAGTGCATGGGGCAAGCACCGTGGCCAGATGCAGCGCACCAGGGGAACAATTACTTTGCCATCGATATCGCTTGGAATAATAGTGGCGGTGTTTATGGGCAGTATAATACTCCCATATTGGCAGCTGCGGGAGGAAAAGTGATTGAAGTAGGTGGCGGGAATAATAACGGTGATTTAAACGGTTTCTATGTTGTCATCGACCATGATAGCGATGGAAACATAAACACTGGATTTACCACTCGTTATTTACATCTGAATCAAGCTGCAGCGCGGGCGAATGGTACTCTTCTTGCCGTAGGTAATTCTGTGAACCAAGGTGACCAAATCGGCATTATGGGGACAACAGGGAAAACCTTGGATGGAACCCCCACAAGCACAGGCGTGCATCTGCATTTTGGTGTTCGCTATAATAATAGTGGCCCTTCAACAGTTCCTGATCTAACGAAAGTTCTCATGGAGGGCTTACTCCTTAAAAGTTATCAAACGGAGTGCGCCGTAGACGCAAACGGCATACCAACAAGCCGAATTCGTTACTACTCTTCGACTATGACTCCAACTGGGTACTAAATCTTCTGAAAAAGTTTGAACCGCGCTTGCTTTGCTTGCGCGGTTCTTTTTATTAAAAAATGTTATAATGAAGAACATGAAATCAAAAGCAATAACAATTTTTGTTGCAATAATTATCGTTGTCGGCTCAATGGCTTTGTTTGCAAGATATCGAAACACGGCCTCCTTAAAAGAGGGGGTTAAATCTGTCGAAACTGCGACAACTACGGTACAGGCAAAATGGAATGTGTATATTAACACTAAATATGGATATACACTGCAGTATCCACAAAGCGTTTATATTCAGCCGAAACAAGAGGAGGAAAGATTACCAACCGAAGAGAGTGCTTCCATAGAAATGGGTGTGCGTGGAACAGCAGATGTTGGAATTCAAATAGCAGCGTGGATACCGTACACGTATCAAACAACAGATAAGATAGCGCTCGAACATAATAGAATTATTCACCTTGATTTGAAATCTTTTTCTGAAATTTTGCGTCAAAAAGAAGCAGATGACAAAAACTCAAATTTTCCAAAAAAGAAAGTGGGAGCACTTGAGGAAATTAATTTTGCTGGGCAAAAAGCATACGCAGTAACAATTACTGGTTATATGGATGGTTATGGGAGTGACACTTTTCGACGTATTTACCTAGATGGCGAAAGCTATAAACTTGTACTCCAATTTTCCTTAAAAGGAGAGTTGTCTGAACAGATTATTGATACATTTAAGTTTATAAAATAAGCCTTATTCCTTGAGCTCTTGGTCGCTCGATTTGACTATTTTTGCCCTTTTTGGTAGGATGCTTGTCATGTTAGCAATCAGATTACAACGCGTTGGCCGCAAGAACGATCCGTCGTTTCGCGTCATCGTCACCGATTCAAAAATGAAACCTAAGACAGGAAACTTCCTCGAGGTTTTGGGTTCTTATAACGCACGTCAAGGCAAGCCTGTTATTGACACCGAGCGTGCAAAGCACTGGCTCTCAATGGGCGCACAGGCTTCAGGTACGGTACACAACCTTCTCGTTGACCTCAAGGCTGTAGCCGGCAAAAAGGTAAATGTCCTCGGAAAGAAAACTCCTATCGTGAAGGAGGTTCCCAAGGAAGAGGTAAAGGTAGCAGCTCCTGTTGCAGTTGCAACACCTGCTCCTAAAGTAGAGGAAGCAGCAGTGGAGGCTCCTGTTGAGGTGGTAGTAGAAGCTCCTGCTGAAGTAACAGAAACTCCCGCTCCCGAAGTTGTTGCAGAAGCTGTTCCTTCAGAAGAAGCAACTCCCGAAGTAACCGCGTAATGTATTCTCTTAAAAAACACCTGCGGAAAACCGCAGGTGTTTTTTATTTAACTGACTATGTATACGGTACTATAGTACCGTATACATAGTCAGTTAAATACGTGTGTCAGTACAGGTAGTGAAGTATCTTTTTTTAAAAGAATATAGTAGACTATTTTTTAGCAGCGACATGCTGAAATGTTAAGAATTAACGATAGATATAACGACTTATATGACACAGGAACCAGATGTAGCATTTCTTGAGTATGTAGTAAAAGCGCTTGTGGATCACCCGAGCGATGTAAAGGTAACTCGCGTAGTAGATGAGATGGGAGTCCTTGTAACTTTGGATGTAAATCCAGGCGACATGGGCAAGATCATCGGTCGCACCGGCAACACCGCAAAGGCAATTCGCACGCTCCTCCGCGTAGTGGGTATGAAGAATAACGCACGCGTGAATTTGAAGATCAATGAGCCGGATGGTGGTAAGGGCACCGGAGTCTCAAAGACTGTCGACGAGATGATTGACTCTCTCGGTGTGTAATATTTTATCTAAGTAGGTCAATCTGCTGATTGACCCAAGTAGGTCTTTCTTTTGAAAGAGAAACCCGCCCTAGACCCTTTGGTCTCGGGCGGGTTTCTGCTACTATGCAAATATGATTCGTTTTCATATCGTCAGTATTTTTCCCGAAGTTGTGCGCGCGTACATGGACGCGTCGATTCTTGGGCGTGCACAGGAAAGTGAACTCATTGCTGTTTCGTATCACGATCCACGCACCCTCGCGGGTAACAAGTGGGGTAAGGTTGACGACCGTCCATACGCTGGCGGTCCCGGTATGGTGATGACCGCCGAACCACTCCTCCGTACACTCGAAAAGGTTGCAAAGGGAATTGCACGTCGCAAAAATACAAAAACAAAGATCATCCTCTTTTCACCATCGGGAAAACAGTTTACGAATGTGTACGCAAAAAATCTGGTGACTAAATACACTGACATCGTGCTCATCGCTGGTCGTTACGAAGGCATCGATGCACGCGTAAAGAAAATTTTTAAAGCAGAAGAAGTTTCTGTTGGCCCGTTCGTTCTTACAGGAGGGGAAGTGCCCGCGATGATCGTCGTCGACGCGTGCGCACGACAGATACCAGGGGTTCTTGGTAAGCACGAATCAGTCGAGGAATTGCGCACTGCATCGCCCGAGGTTTACACTCGTCCTGAGACTTTTGAATGGAAAGGAAAAAACTATCGCGTCCCCAAAGTCCTCCTCACCGGCGATCACGCAAAAATCGAAGAATGGAGGAAAGGAAAACAGAAGAATAGTCAGTAAAAATCTGGAGTTATCCCCATTTTTTCTCTTTCATATCACACTCATTTCGTATATAATACACATATACTTTCTTTTAAAGTTTATGTGTATCCGTACCTACAAAAAGAACATTGTGCAGTACATTATGAGAGCAATGTTTGTTGTTACTTTTTTTGTAGCACCATACAGTACTTTTGCTGCAAACAATTTCAGTACGATTACCACCGACTTCGGCGAAGGATTCATTAGCGCCTTCACCATCCCCCTCGACTTCATCACCACCTCCGCCGCTGACTACCTCCACTTCACGCAAGAAGTAGGGAAGACTCTCACGCAGAATGTCACTGACGCTTCTCACGCATCCACCAATCTCTACCGCGGAGCTTTTGCATTCACCACCGACACCAGTAAGAGTCTCGCTACCACCCTCGCAAACGAAGTTGATATCGCGAACAATCTTGCAACGAGTGCCGGCACCATATTCAAAAACACACAGAACAATATCGTCACCACCGTCACCTCTCTCGGAGAAGTACCACAGACGCTCGCCCTGCTCGCTACACAAACTGCTGATCGTGGAGTAACCACTCTGAAGGACACGCTCACTGCTGCTACCTCCTTCATCACCACTACCGCCGACACCATTGCATCTCGTGCACAAAACGCCACTCTCGCGTTCAACCCACAATATCAAACAGCCGCCCTCCTTCCCGGAGCAACCGAAGTCCTTCAGTCTGGGTACGATGCCATCTACAATTTCTGGGGCCGCTTCTTGAACACCGTCATTACACCTTCCGAAGTAACCACCCCCACTGCCCCCGAAGCGCCTGTCGTACCAACACCACCACAATTG
>MHUY01000023.1:7683-7762 GCA_001825115.1 Candidatus Yonathbacteria bacterium RIFOXYC2_FULL_47_9
CAATTTCTCGGCCAAGCCGCGAACCAGCTGGTTCGCCGACGACCATCAATCGCACGGTTGTCACTCAACCTGTCATCGA
>MHUY01000023.1:7773-8590 GCA_001825115.1 Candidatus Yonathbacteria bacterium RIFOXYC2_FULL_47_9
AACGCACCCGCGTTCTTTCTGGTATCACGGCAACCGACCTCGCCACCCAGATGGCAGCCCTCCGCGCCGAGCTCCTCGCTGAACTCGCTAAGTCACAAACCACGAGCCAAGCCAAAGCGGTAGCGGACAACAACGCCCTCTACCTCGCGATGGCACCGATGAACCGTATCAACAACCTCTCTTCTCCTACCATCTCTTCACCTACCATCACCAACGCCACCATCTCTTCAGGATCCCTCTCTGGCTCATTCTCTGGCACTGTCGCTGGTACCTCCGGCTCCTTCACCACCCTTGGTGTTGGTACTACCACCCCCTCAGATACCTTTGCCGTAAACGGTGTTACTTACCTTGCCGAAGTCTCAGCCCCTGCGGTTACCAACAACCGTCTCTACAACGTTGGGGGAGACCTCTACTGGGGAGCGAGTGTCATCGGTGGTGGTGGCGTAGGCTCATGGACCTTGAATGGTTCCGATGTTACTTGGACCACCGGCAATGTCGGTATCGGTACCACCTCACCGTACGCCACACTCTCGGTCGTCGGCACCAGTGTGCTCGGCACGGTCACCTCCGGTACGTGGAACGGCACCGCCATCACCGACTCCTACATCGACTTCGGTACCAATGCCGGACAAGTCTCTGCTACCGATCTTCCCATTACCGATACCGGAAGCTTCTTCCCTGGCATCACCGCCAACACCAACGCTGTTCTCCAGCATCTCGGTCAAGAAGTTAACGAACGCTGGTCATCCGGTGTCGTCTCCGGTGGTGCCATCACCACCGCCAGTGGTAACACCGTCGACATCGCTTCCGGTGTCGG
>MHUY01000024.1:0-132 GCA_001825115.1 Candidatus Yonathbacteria bacterium RIFOXYC2_FULL_47_9
TACCATTGTGCACTGGTCGCCTGATGTTATTGTCCTTGGCGGCTCAATGATGAAAGAGATTGGCATCCCCGTACCGGCCGTCAAAAAGCACCTTGAGGAGATTATGAAAATATTCCCCACGCTTCCTGCGAT
>MHUY01000024.1:146-6958 GCA_001825115.1 Candidatus Yonathbacteria bacterium RIFOXYC2_FULL_47_9
TCAACGACTTTGGCGGACTCTATGGCGCCCTCGCCTACGCAAGAAAACATTACTAAAAATTGGAATAGAAAAAAGCCCCGTACATACGTACGGGGCTTTTACATAGTGGTTATGAAATATAATGCTGCTTTTCCTTCCGCACAAATTTACAGAAAGCTAAAGCATAGGGGTTTGCCTTTTCGGTATTAAACCTCATATATTCCTTGTACCACCCGCTCTCTGAGATTGAAGGGAAATAGGTGTCTCCTTTGAATTCACCCATCACGAGGGTTAAAAAAATGTTTTCAGCGTACGGCATGAACAGTCGATAAATCTCTGCTCCACCGATCACAAAAACATCTTCAACTTTTGCAATCTCAAGAATGCTATCAATATTCTCAAAGATGATCACCGGGCCCTTGTTGGTTTTTACCGACGAGGCGTTGCGCGTGATGACGATGTTCTCGCGCCCAGGAAGTGGTTTGTATTCTTCCGGTAATGATTCCCATGTCTTTCGACCCATTACAACAGGGTGGCCCATCGTAATGTCTCGAAAATGCTTCATGTCCTTGGGGATTCTTCCCCAAGGGAGGTCGCCGTTTGCGCCAATGACATGATTACCCATTCCTGCTGCAACGATAATATTAAGTGACATCCTGCTCTCCTTGTGTAGATGATGACATTAACAATGTTTTTCTGGCGTCAGCTTATCAGCGTTTACGAAGTGCGTCAAGAATGCTAGAGTGTGTTTCAATGAAGCCCATAAAATTTAACATCGAGCACAAATTACTCGGAACACTTGGCCGTGCAGGAACTATCACCACACCGAACGGTACGATACAGACGCCTGCGTTTGTGACCGTGGGAACCAAGGCGACCGTCAAAGCACTTACCACCGAACAAGTGCGTGATTTGGGTGCACAAGTTGTCCTCGCCAACACCTACCATCTCTACCTCGAGCCCGGCGATGAAATCGTGCGTGATGCAGGCGGTTTTGCAAAATTCATGAATTGGTCAGGACCTACCATGACGGACTCAGGCGGGTTTCAGGTATTTTCTCTCGGTGCGGCGTTTGGTACCAAAGTGGGGAAGCTCGCAAAAGTGGGGGAGGTAATCGTTGGTGAAGAAATCGACAAAGGGGATCAGGCTGGCAAGCTCGCAAAAATAGACGAGGATGGCGTCACCTTTAAATCATACCGAGACGGCAGTGAACATCGCTTTACACCAGAGCGCTCTATGGAGATACAGCATAACCTTGGTGCTGACATGATCTTTGCATTTGACGAATGTACCTCGCCCGCTGCCCCTTATGAATACCAGCGCGAAGCAATGGACCGTACGCACCGATGGGCAAAGCGTAGTCTCGACGCACACAAGGCAAACAAAGAGGCAAGTGCAAAACAAGGACTCTTGGGTGTTGTGCAGGGTGGGCGCCACCGCGAGCTACGCGAAGAGAGTGCTCGTGTTTTAGGTGCGATGGACTTTGACGGCTATGGCATTGGCGGATCTTTTGATAAAGACGATATGTACGCGGCGGTCGGCTGGGTTAATGCCATTCTCCCTGAGGACAAACCCCGCCACCTCCTCGGTATCGGCGAACCTGTTGACCTCTTTGGTGCAGTCGAGAACGGTTGCGACCTCTTTGACTGCGTAGCACCAACTCGTACAGGGCGAAACGGCACCCTGCACACAAACGACGGCAAGATCAATCTCTTGAACGCACGTTTTGTGCGTGACTTTACCCCTGTTGATGCCGAGTGTGATTGTTATACCTGCAAAAACTATACGCGTGCTTATCTCGCGCATCTATTTCGGTCTGACGAAATGCTCGCTGCAACACTCGCTTCGATCCACAACCTGCGCTTCCTTGTTGCCCTCGTAGAAAAAATGCGTGAATCAATCATCGACGGGTCATTTAATACGCTCAAGACCTCATTCATTGCACGGTATTATAAGAAATAAAGGATCCTCGGGGCAAAGCCCCGAGGTATCATAGGAGCTCGCTTTTCATTCACCAGAATGACCTAAGGGTCGAGCACGATACGCCCCAAGAGGCGTTGTACTTACCTATATTAGCTCCTCATTCAGCAGAATGACCTACTGGGTCGGCTCGGAAATAAGAAAGATTACTTTCTTATTTCGCTCGCTCTACGTCACTAATAAAAAAAGCCGGCAATCATTGACTGCCGGCTGAAACCTTTATTGAGTAAGGTTAATGAGTATTTCCTTAAGTTTTTCGTATTGAAGAGGTGCATAGCATGGTAACGTCAATGCCTTTTCAAGCATCTTAATTTCAGCATTGAGCCCTATGGTTACCGTAATGTCTTCGGCTTCAAAACGTACCGTAACGATACCCTTTCCTTCTCTGAACCAAAGGCAGAACTCCTCAATGTTTGCACTTGAGATACTGCTAAAATGTTTTCTGAGAGGAGCAATCACCATCAAGGTTCCTCTCTTTTCGCATTCTTTACACATGGTGACCCTCCTTTCTTTCAAAATTTAGAACAACGAGAAATGCATCGCCAGACTACCGCAAAAGAAGGAGACACTACACAGGACTCCAATTCTAAATGCAGTAGGCTTCTGTTCCACGTTGATTACTGAAGCAATAGCCGAAGTAGCAAGCCCCGACAGAAAAAGCCAAGCTAAATAGTTAAACATGACACCTCCTAAAAAATAAAGAACAACCCTTACGCAAAATACCATTTTATGCTACATTGTCAACTATGTCAGTATTCAATCTCAAATCAGAGTGGCCACCAGCAGGGGATCAACCCAAAGCTATTAAAAAGCTTTTGGACGGCTTGGGGAAGGGCTACGACCGCCAGACCCTCCTTGGTGTTACCGGTTCAGGTAAAACTTTTACCGCTGCTAACGTGATCGCTGCAGTCGGCAAGCCGACGCTCGTCATCGCCCACAATAAAACCCTCGCGGCTCAACTTGCACAAGAGTACAAGGAGTTTTTCCCTAACAATGCGGTTCATTATTTCGTCTCATACTACGACTACTATCAGCCGGAGGCGTACATGCCCGTAACCGATACCTACATCGAAAAGGACGCGCAAATCAACGACGAGATCGACCGTTTGCGTCATGCATCAACTCAAGCACTCCTTACACGCAAAGACGTCATCATTGTTGCATCGGTATCATGTATTTACGGCTTGGGTTCGCCGGCGGAATATGAAAAGGAAAACTTGAAGCTTGCGGCAGGGCAAAAGATCGACCGCAAAGAGTTGATGAAGAAACTCATCGCTATACACTTTGAGCGCACCAATGCAGACCTGACTCCTGGAACATTTCGTTCTATCGGTTCGCTCCTTGAGATCATGCCTGTATCAGAAAAAATGATATGGAGTATCACCCTTGGTGTCGACGATATCGTCTCTATTCAAAAAGTAGATCCCGTCTCACAACGCATCGTAGGCGATGAAACTAATATTTTTGTTTTTCCTGCCAAACATTTTATAACCAACAAAGCCGAGAAGGAGCGCGCCGTAAAAGCAATCAAGGCCGAGCTCGCAACTCAGCTCAAAAAATTTGAAAAAGAAGGAAAGCTCCTCGAGGCCGAGCGCATCAAGCGCCGCACGACCTACGACCTCGCCATGATTCGCGAAATGGGCTACTGCAACGGTATTGAGAACTATTCGCGCCACATGTCGGGCCGCGCGGCAGGCTCGGCTCCGGATACGCTCCTTTCGTATTTCCCTCGCACCAAAGACGGAAGTCCTGATTTTCTCACCATCATCGATGAGTCCCATGTGACGATTCCGCAGATTGGCGGTATGTATGCGGGTGACCAGTCTCGCAAGAAAACACTTGTTGAGTTCGGCTTCCGCCTACCGAGCGCACAAGACAACCGCCCGCTTCGCTTTGAAGAGTTTAACGAGCGCGTAGGACAGGTCATCTATACTTCGGCAACTCCTGCTAACCATGAGCGCGAAACCAGTAAGCAAGTGGTGGAGCAAATCATTCGCCCCACCGGACTCATCGACCCAGAAATATCCATCCGACCTATCCAAGAAAGCGGGAAATATCTAGGGCAAATTCAAGACTTCATTTCAGAGTCAAAAAAGGCAGTTAAAAAAGGAGGTCGTGTTATCGCGACTACCCTCACCAAAAAAATGGCGGAGGATCTTTCGGAGTACCTGAAAGGGGAGGGAATTAAGGCGGAATATTTACACAGCGATATAAAGACCATTGAGCGCATTCAGATCCTTACAGAATTTCGTAAGGGAACGTTTGATTGTCTCGTGGGAGTCAACCTTCTTCGCGAAGGGCTCGATCTCCCCGAAGTAACCCTTATCGGTATTCTCGACGCCGACAAAGAGGGTTTCCTTCGCTCTGAAACTGCACTCATTCAGATCATTGGTCGTGCTGCGCGCAATGTGCTCGGTCGCGTAATACTCTATGCGGACAACCTCACGGGCTCTATTGAGCGTGCAGTAGGAGAGACCAATCGTCGTCGTACGATTCAAACCGCATACAACACGAAACACGGTATTACTCCGCAGACTATTATCAAAAAGATTCAGGATATCACGGAACATCTCGAGACCGATCATATGAAAGCAGTGAAAATGAACCTCGATATCGATACAGAAATATTTGCCAAGGATCCACAGAAGCTCATCAAGCTCAAGGAAGAGGAAATGTCCGACGCCGTTAAAGACCTTGATTTTGAAACTGCGGCCATCCTCCGCGATGAGATCGTCTCCCTCCAGGAAAAGCTTGGTATCGCTCCCGTAAAAAAGAAGTCCACAACCCGTAAGAAAAGGTAGGGGGCTTGCATTTTCTGTAAAGTATGCTATAATATTAAAAGTTCTTCAACAGCCCTAGGGAGGGAAAGATGGCTCAAAACCATGACGGAAAAAAAAGTAAAGTAATCTTTTTGGTCCTTTGTTTCATGCTGACAGGATATGGAGGCTACAAGATCCTGCTCACCGCAAAAGAAACGGTGGAAAACGCAAAAAATACGACGGCAACCAAGATCGAACGCGCTCTCAAGGGAGCCGAATAAGCAAAAATTAAAAAACTTAATACCCGCTCTCTAAAAAGAGTGGGTATTTTTATATCACCCACACCGACCCAAGTAGCAGGACTGTTTGCTTAAATGAGAAAATAGTGGTATTATACAATGTTCAGAAACACATCATTATGGCACATAAAAAAGAAAAAGAACTCGACAAGATCGTCGTCAAAGGCGCTCGCACCCACAACCTGAAGAACATCAGCGTTGAGATTCCACGCGGCACGATGACCGTATTTACCGGCCTTTCTGGCTCGGGAAAGTCTTCGCTTGCCTTTGATACCATCTTTGCTGAAGGACAGCGTCGGTACGTAGAATCGCTCTCCGCCTATGCACGACAATTTTTGAATCAGATGCAGAAGCCTGATGTCGATGAGATTACCGGTCTTTCGCCAGCTATTTCTATTGACCAGAAATCACACTCTTCAAACCCACGCTCAACCGTGGCAACCATTACCGAGATTTACGACTACCTCCGTGTGCTCTATGCGCGCATCGGCAAACCACACTGTCTCATCTGCGGAACAGAAATAAAACGTCTAGGCAACGAAGAGATCCTTAACTTCATTATGGAAGAAGTAAAAGGTCCCGCAGCCAAAGGAGCAACCTCAATTCGTATTTTTGCCCCCCTCGTACGTGGACGCAAGGGAGAGTACTACCAACTCCTTTATGACCTCCTCAGTAAGGGGTACTTGATGGTGCGTGTCGATGGTGTAATGAAAAATCTTCGCGAACAGATCGTTCTTTCAAAAACCAAAAAACACGAAATCGATGTGCTTGTCGATGAAATTTCTCTCGAAGATTTCAAGGGGAAAAATACTAAAGGTCGCGAACGACTCGGCGAGGCCGTCGAGAAAGCACTCGATGAATCTCAAAGCCTCGTGCGTATTATCTTCACTAAAGAGGGGACTGACACCAAGGACTTCATCATGTCCAATCGTTTCGCCTGCCCAAACGACGGCTTTTCATATCCCGAGATCGAACCTCGCTTGTTCTCTTTTAACTCGCCATACGGTGCCTGTGAAGCCTGTAACGGCCTAGGGAGCAAGCATTTCTTTGGCAAAGAAGTTTGTCCCGACTGTGAAGGTGCTCGCTTGCGCAAAGAAGCGCTCCAGGTGCTCATTTCTGGAAAAAATATTGTTAATGTGGTGAACATGTCCATCAAGGACGCGAGTGAATTTTTCGCCAATCTCAAAATCTCTCCTCGCGATCAGGAGATATCAGTACCCGTTGTCAAAGAAATACAAAATCGTTTACGGTTCATGCTCGATGTAGGTATCGACTATTTGACACTCGACCGTCGCGCCAACACACTCTCGGGTGGTGAAGCACAGCGTATTCGTCTTGCATCTCAGCTCGGCTCACGCTTGGTTGGTGCACTGTATGTACTCGACGAGCCAACGATTGGCCTGCACCAACGCGACAACGACCGCCTCATCAAAACCCTAAAGGACCTACGCGATATCGGCAACACGATTATTGTCGTCGAGCACGATGAAGACACAATCTTTGCTTCTGACTATATGGTGGACATTGGACCTGGTGCTGGAGTACACGGCGGCAATGTTGTTGCAACGGGATACCTCGACGAGCTCATTACCAATCCTAAAAAGCATAAGTCGCTCACCCTCGACTATTTGCGTGGCGATGTGGCCGTAGAAATACCACACAAGCGTCGCGACGAAGATCGAGGCCATCTACGCATTCGTGAAGGTGCGGCGTTTAACATCAAGAACTTGAACGCAGAAATTCCTCTCGGTAAACTGGTTGCTATAACTGGTGTTTCCGGATCAGGTAAATCCAC
>MHUY01000025.1:0-1912 GCA_001825115.1 Candidatus Yonathbacteria bacterium RIFOXYC2_FULL_47_9
CTATCGGGTACCTCCTACGGTTGCCTGCAATGGTGCAACGTGGATCAAGGCGTCTGCCCTCGGTCGTCAGTGTGCCGTAGATAGTGGGTTTATGAATATGCCTTTTGGTTTTGCACAAGGAGGAGGGAGTCAGTTTAGTAAATTCCAGAGTTTGATAAAGAACTCCTCTTCAGGGAGTGCGGTAAATTTAACTTCACTTTTCTCAAGTATTTTTTTCCCCAATTTCTATTCTGGTTACGATGCACCAACAAATCAGTATGTTGAAACAGACCTCGGTAAACTTACTTACGCGACGATTTCTGGGTACGATCTAAATAATGATGGCATTGCTGATTTTGGTACGAACAGCGCTGATATTGCAGTATTCTATGGATGCAATGGCGGTGCCGTTTCAGGTATTTGTGCCCAAGCAGATTTTAATCAAGACGGCACTATCGACAATCGTGACCTTGCCCTTGTGAATTTTATGCGCACCTATGTGTTTGCGGGTTCTGGCTTTATACCGCTCGGCTGGAAACTTAATTGGTTTGAGTCGATGTTCTTTGACCCAACTGGATATACAGATAAACAGATTATCTCGTATTGTATGGGGCGTAAAGCATTTGAGAAGTGCGGAGTTGCTGATGTAAATGGAGATCAGATTATAAATAATACCGACCTCGTTTCCTTTAGTAATGGCGCGCCACTTCTCGATTTTAATGACGACGGAAAGGTAGACTTGAAATAGGGCACTGCCAAGCAAAAAACCACAACTTGGACTGTTGTAGTATCATGACTAGCAATCTTTTGTTTTACATCATCTTTGGATTGCAGTATAATAAAAACAACTAATAAAATAATATGGAACCACAAACAAACCCTCAAGCACTTATGTACAGCAAATGTCGCCTATTTCTCGTTCCTGCGTTTGTTGCAGGTATTTTTGTTGGTTTCTATGTTCCTTTTTTGCGCGACGGTGGTAGTCAATATCAGGCGGGGTTTGATGCCGCAAAGAATCGTATACTAGAGAGTCCTGCAGGAGGCGCCTTACGTACTCCTGACGACATCCGCACCCTTTCAGGTATAGTAACAGCAGTGAGTGGTAACCGTATTACTATACAAACACAGTCCATCGATCCATTCGCTGACTCTGAGCTTGCTGAACGTACGATCATCGTTACAAGTAATACGCAAATAATAAGGATTTCACAAGGAGACGCAGAAGCTTTTAATGCTGAAATGGAGGCTTTTATGAGGAGCCTGGAGAAGGGTGTTCGGGATGTGCAACCACCAGCACCTCTGGAGCCTACTCGTACGGTGGTTGAGGCGTCGAGTATTCTCGTCGGTGACACGCTCACGGTGACTGCATCAGAAAATATAAAATCAAAGAAAGAGATTTCCGCCAGTGAAATTCAGGTCCAATAAAAATTCTTTTAATTCAACTACTATGAACAATAAAATTTCCTTAACACTTAAAATATCCGCATTACTTACTACGTTCTTTTTGGGGTTAAATTTTGTTTATGCATGGACCGCTCCAACAGCAACACCGCCAAGTAACAACGTTAGTGCGCCAATCAACATGAGTGGTGTTGATCAAACAAAGTTGGGCGATGTCTGTACTGCAAAAGGAGGTTCTACTAAGTGCTTGAGCACAAGTACTGAACTTCCTGCCGCCACCATCGTTGGACAAACGGTTCGCTGGGATGGAACTGGTTGGGGGATTTCAAATGAAGGTGATGTCCTTGCAAACGGTGTTACGGTAGGAAGGGGAGGTGGTAATATATCTTCTAATACCGTGACTGGTTATTCCGCACTTGCTTCAAACACTACGGGTGACTCTAACACTGCCACAGGTGTCAGTGCGCTCAAGTTTAATACTACTGGCTTTAGTAATACCGCAAATGGCTTGTCTGCCCTCGCTGTAAATACC
>MHUY01000025.1:1926-2852 GCA_001825115.1 Candidatus Yonathbacteria bacterium RIFOXYC2_FULL_47_9
CAGTGGGGTTTCAGTCGCTTTCTTCAAATCTGTCCGGTTCATTTAACACGGCAACAGGAATGAATGCTCTTCATTATAATACTAGTGGTGGTAGTAATGTCTCAAGCGGTACGTACTCACTCCTTCAAAACACCACAGGTGGCTCCAATGTTGCGGTGGGTGCTAATGCACTTTTCGGTAATACCACAGGTAGCCAGAATACAGCTCTTGGCTCTTGGGCAAATGTTTCCATAGGTAATCTTACGAATACTACTGCTGTTGGGTATGGCGCATCAGTAGATGCTTCCAATAAAGTTCGTATCGGGAACAATGCAGTTACGGTGATTGGAGGGGCTGTTGCATGGTCAAACCTGTCTGATATACGCGCTAAAGATGATATCGTTAATTATACGCACGGCCTTGACCTTATTACCAAGCTTCGTCCCGTAGCTTACAAGCTTAAGGGGGACAGTACAAAAAAAGTACATAGCGGCTTTATTGCTCAGGAAGTAGAAGCAGTAGGAGTTCCTTTTTACGGACTCAATAAGCCTGAATCAAAAGACGGCTATTACTCGATCTCGTATTCTGAGTTGGTGGTCCCTCTGGTGAATTCAGTCAAAGAACTCGAAGCAGAGAATGATATTTTGCGTGCGCGGTTGGAAAAACTTGAAGCTAAGGTAAAATCTCTATAGAGAACACGCTCTTAATTTACGTTCCAAGGAATATTAGACTATTCCCAATGTGTATCACGGTGCGAGGCATCGATATGGGTGCGGAGGAGGGGATGGTGCGCAAGGTCAGGGTCAGTGGTAATAATTCTGCTTGCCTCAGTGCGGGCAGCTTCTACCATTTTTATATTTTTGATTGCCTCCATGCCGAGGTCCGAAATACCCCACTGTTTTCCGCCACCAAGCTCTCCCGAGCCACGGAGCATCAGGTCAAGCTCA
>MHUY01000025.1:2864-9510 GCA_001825115.1 Candidatus Yonathbacteria bacterium RIFOXYC2_FULL_47_9
TTCGTTGTCGGTACTGGCAAAAAGGTAGCAGTAAGGCTGGTGAGTACTGCGGAGTACGCGTCCGCGAAGCTGGTGGAGTTGCGCGAGGCCAAAGCGCTCGGCCCCCTCGATGACAATCATGGTGGCATTAGGGACATTCACTCCTACTTCGACGACTGAGGTGGCAACGAGAATGTGGATGGTACCTTTGGTGAATTCTGCCATTACCCATTCTTTTTCTGATGGTTTCATTTTACCGTGAAGCACTCCCACTTCAAATTCTGGAAAAACATTTTTGGCGATACGCTCTGCTTCTGCGGTAACTGATTTTACATTGAGCGCGAGCGCTTTTTCAGGATCCGGCTCGTCGATGCGCGGACAGATGACATACGCCTGACGGCCATATTTGAGCTCGGTGCGAATTTCCTCTTCCATCTTTTTGCGGGCACTTGGAGTAATGAGTTCTGTCTTAACGGGTAGGCGCCCACGAGGCATTTCGTCGATGACCGTAAGGTCGAGATTGCCATAAATAGTGAGTGCAAGGGTGCGCGGAATAGGAGTTGCGGTCATGGAAAGAAAGTGAGGAAGAATCTCATCTTTTTTAGTGAGTTTACCGCGCTGTTTTGTTCCAAACCGATGTTGTTCGTCGACAATAGCGAGGGCAAGGTTTTTGAACTGCACACTTTTTTCGATGAGTGAATGTGTGCCAATGAGAATAGGTATGGTGCCGTCAGCAACCCATTTGAGGAGCTGAGCCTTTGAAATATTGGTGGCACCCGACGGGTCTATCTTGGAAGGGAACTTTTTTGCACCAGAGCCTGTGAGAAGGCCGATCTGAATAGGCATACCACTAAAGTATTCGACGAAACTTTTGAAGTGTTGTTCAGCAAGAATCTCGGTTGGTGCCATATAGGCGACCTGAAGGTTTCCGTGTTTATTGTCGTGAGGAGCAGTGGCAACAACGGCATATGCGGCAGTTGCGGCAACAAATGTTTTTCCTGAACCTACATCACCTTCGAGGAGACGCGCCATGGGCACACCCTTTTTCAGGTCGGCAAAAATACTATCGAGGGCACCTGTCTGTGATGCGGTAGGGGCAAAAGGGAAGCGGTCGATGAATCGCTTGAGTGCTGCGGGTTCAGGGACGATAGTGAAAGCGTCGTGGGATTCAAATGCTACGCGATCTCTTTGGCGGGCGAGCTGAATCATAAAGACTTCTTCAAAGGCAAAGCGCTTGCGCGCAGCCTGCGCGTCGCTTTCTTTTTGTGGGGTGTGTATCCAGACGAGCGCGGTACGAAGGGTGGGGAGGTGGTAACGACTTAAAATTTCTTCAGGAATCGGATCAGTGACGTGGTCGAGCACCCCCAAAGAAAATACTTTTTGGATATGATGGTAGAGGAAGCGTGAGGTGATACCCTTTGTTTCAGGATAGACAGGATAGAAAAAAGCGGCAGTATCGGCACCAAAAAGTGAGTTCCCTGCATCAATGGGTAGCTCTTTAGTCTTTTCGATTTCAGGGTTAGCGAGATAGAGTACCCTTTTACGGTCTTCGACACGGCCCGCAAGTTTGACCATCGTATCGGGTACAAGCTGTTTGGCAATATAGGCCTGATGAAACCATATAGCTTTAATTTTCCCCGTGCCATCCTCTATGATTGCTTCGGTCATAGGGATCTTTGAATGGAACCCCTTGGCCGTCTTTGCTGATACCACACGGCCGTAGATGATAGTGTTTTCTCCTGCCACGAGATCGCGA
The DNA here is from genome assembly GCA_001825115.1 of Candidatus Yonathbacteria bacterium RIFOXYC2_FULL_47_9. Taxonomy (GTDB): domain Bacteria; phylum Patescibacteriota; class Minisyncoccia; order Phycocordibacterales; family UBA1550; genus UBA1550. The sequence goes on from MHUY01000025.1 coordinate 4,600, forward strand.
ACGAGTTTCACTTCCGCGATATTGCTGTATCGTGTTGGGAAATAATAGAGGAGATCGTGAACACTCGCGATGCCGAGCTTTGCGAGCCCAACTTTTTGGATTGGGGTGAGACGAAAGATTTTTTCAAGCGGTGTTGAAGGGGTAATGGTGTCTGTTCTTGCCTTTGCGGTCATAATGAGTCAATTTTATCATGTTTCTGCTATAATTGAGATGGTCAGCAGTTCTTTTTAAAGGAGATCCTTATGGACATCGTCTTGCAAGCCCTTTTAGGGGTGTTTCAATTACCGTGGTGGGGGTATGTTCTGGTAACCTTAGGGCTTACGCATATCACCATTGCCAGTATTACAATCTTTCTTCATCGACATCAAGCGCACCGCGCACTCGAGCTTCATCCGATAGCGAGCCATTTTTTCCGTTTTTGGTTATGGCTCACGACGGGAATGATTACGAAAGTGTGGGTTGCAATTCACCGCAAGCATCATGTAAAATGCGATACCATTGAGGACCCGCACAGCCCTCAAGTTTTTGGACTGAAAAAGGTTCTCTGGGGTGGCTCAGAGCTTTATCGTGCAGAGGCAAAGAACCTCGAGACCATTGAAAAATACGGGAAAGGTACCCCGGACGATTTTCTTGAGCGCAATCTCTACACGCCACGCACATGGCATGGCATACTCACCATGCTCATTATCAATATCGTACTCTTTGGTCCGATCGGTATTACTATGTGGGCGGTGCAGATGGTGTGGGCTCCGATCTTTGCAGCGGGAGGCATTAACGGTATTGGGCACTATTGGGGTTATCGAAATTTCGATACAACTGAGTGGTCAACAAACATTGTGCCGTGGGGTATCCTTGTTGGCGGGGAAGAACTTCACAATAACCACCACCGTTATGCGCATTCCGCTAAACTTTCGAACAAGTGGTGGGAGTTTGATATCGGATGGCTGTATATCCGCATTCTTGAAATATTTTGACTTGCGCGAGTAAATTGTATTTACGACCACAAGGTTTAAATTCAAAACACCGAGACAATTCGTCTCGGTGTTTTTTTATTTACTTCGTTGCCCCAATCTCCTTGAGGAATGCTTTGTTCGAAGGTTTGCGACCGAGGAAGTCGCGGACAAGCTCAAGTTCATCGGCGCTGCCACCTTTTTCGAGAATAGACGCTTTGTAGTCGGCGCCTACTTTTTTGCTCAACACACCTTCTTCTTCGAAGCGCGTAAACATGTCTGCGGCGTAAACGTTGGACCACATATAGCCATAGTATCCGGCATCGTAACCATCGAGGTGGCCGAATCCTGCAGGGAAGAGGGAATCCTTGGGCATAACAATCCCCGCATATTTTTTTACGAGATCACGATAGAGCTTACCCGATTCTGGCGGATTCTTTTTGGTGTGAAGAGTGAGGTCAAAGATGCCGAGAATGAGCTGGCGAAGTGTTGCATAGCGGAGGAGATGACGCTTGCTCTCGAGGAGGTTGTTCAAAAGTGTCCCCGGGAGTGGCTTACCGGTCTCGTGATGTGCAGAAAGGAGCGCAAGCGGCTTTTTGTCCCAAGCCCAGTGCTCGAGCATTTGCGACGGTGCTTCGACGAAGTCCCATGCAGTATGGTAGCCCGATTGTGCTGAGTGGCGCGCAGTCGTAAGTGTGAAATGCATAATGTGGCCGAATTCGTGGAGGAACGTCTCGACTTCACCGTGCGAAAGGAGGGAAGGATGTTCGGCAGATGACTTGGGGAAATTGGTGACCATGGTGGCAAACGGCGCAACATACCCTTCACCAAGAAACGATGTTTCGCGGCCGGTGGTGATACCGAATGCTGCAGCGTGACCGTACTTTCCTTCGCGTGGATAGAGGTCGAGGGCGAAACAGGAAATGAGCTCACCTTTGGGGTTTTTGATACCGTAGATCCTCACGTCAGGGTGCCAAAGAGGGAATCCTTTGAGTTCTTCAAAGGTAACACCAAAGAGGGTGCTGTAAATTTTGAAGGTACCTTCAAGGACGCGCGTGGTAGGGAAGTACTCACGCACCTCTTCGCTATTGAATTTGAAACGGCGTTTTTGAAGTTCATGCCCATAGTAGGCGATGTCATAATAATGAAGCACGGTTTTTTTGTTGCCCGTCATTTCGCATTTGAGGGCGCGGAGTTCTTCGAGATCTGCCTTACCACCTTTTTCTACTTTTTTAAGAAGGTCAAAAGAAAATTTTAAAGCCGTGTCGCCGGACTTTGCCATACGAAGTTCAGTTTTGTAGTCGGCGTGCGTTTTGTATCCCAGGAGTGTCGCATGCTCTGCGCGTACCGCGAGCATCTCCTCGAGGTTTTTCATATTTTTTGCACCACCCCTCTGCAAGAATTTTTCAGCAAGCTCTTTGCGCTTTGGTTCACTCATTGCCATCTCCATAAAGGGATGATAGTCAGGGTAGGCGAGGGTGACGATATAGCGACCCTGCTTGTCTTTTTTGAGACCCTGCTTGTAGCGCTCGGGAAGACCCATCGACTCTTCTTCGGTGACGAGGATGTGGTCCTCGTGCGCGTTGATGTTGTGACGAAAATCATTGGAGAGTTTTGCAAGGCGTTCCTCGAGTGCTTTGAGACGCTTTTGTTTTTCGGGTGATAGATCAAAACCCATACGCTTGTATTCTAGGAACATTTCGCGGAAAAGCTTCTGATCTTCGGGTTCTAAATATGCTCGCTCTTCGCGCCAAGCACCCGTTTCATAGTCTTTGAGCGCTTGCCACACTTTTGGATCACGCTCGATCGTGATCATTTGTTTTTCAATGGTTTCAATGGTGCGCTTGGCAGCCTCGCGAACTGTTTTTTCAGGCGAAACATTTTGCAGAAGGTCAATCTTCAAAATCGTTTCAGTGAGGCCGTGGTCGGACGCTTCAAGTGCGTACACGGTGTTTTCAAAAGTGCGTTCCTCGGGGGAAACTTTTTTTATGACGGCGAGACGAGCCTTTTTTTCAGCAATAATCTCGGGCGCCAGCTTTTTAATATCCGTGGCGGTCCATGATGTCCAGGTAAAATCTTTTGGGGTGTATGTTGTGCGGTTCATTGGGGTAGAATATAGAATTTAGAAGATGGAATATGGAAAAAATCCATTCCAAATTCACGAATCAGCAGATTCGCGTCTTGGACACTATACCATATTCCAAATTCTGCCCCTACACTGCTCTGTATACCACGAGCGAAATGAGGGCAAATAATATTGCTGCATAAAAAAGATAGAGTGCGCTTGATAAAAGAAGGGGGAGCGGCCATAGGGTATACACCAGAAGTGCAACAACGCCGAGAGACTGAGTAATCATTTTAAATTTACCGGAATTCTCTGCTTGGATGATTGTTCCGTAGTAGTGGTTGCGAACATATGCACTGGTGATGAGGATGAGGTCGATCAATACCATTGCGTAGACAATCTCCCAGTTAAGATATCGAGGCACAATGATAATCACCGCAGTTGCCACCAAGAGTTTGTCTGCAAGGGGGTCGAACATCTTCCCAAAGCCCGACACGAGGTCGCGCGTGCGTGCCAGGGATCCGTCAACTGCGTCAGAAAATGCCGAGAGCGCAAAGAGGGGGAGGGCGATGGCATAGTTTTCGACCCAGAAGAAATATCCAATAAAAGGTACACTCGTAAAACGTGCCCACGAAACAATGTTAGGGGTGATACATCGTGGAATAAGACGAAGTAATGTTTTTGATAGGATTTTGTCGGTTAGGGTAAGCTTGTGAGACATAGGTGTTTATTATACCGCAAGTCAACAGAGAATGACCATAGAAAAAGCGCACCATCGGTGCGCTTTGTGAAGAATGCCTAAAGCATCAGCCTTTTATGTTTTTGTGTGTTGTGGCCCGTGCGACGAATGTTTGTTTGCATAAGCGATACGGGTGAGCCTTCTTCGGCGTTTTTTCGTATCGCGAGCATCGGGTCAAGCGCGGTATTTTCAGAAGCAGTAGATCCTCGGCGTTTCTTAAATATGACGATGACTTTTGCCATAACCCCTCCTTGTTGGTGAACAAACCAGCCTTTACTATAGGGGATTGAATATTCTTGTCAACACTCACTTGACCACATGCTCTGCAGCTTGTAATTTATTGTAAATATGGTATAATAATCAGCAGATTGCTCTTGTTTGAGAATCTATTTTCTTCAACATGTTCGAACATTACCCAGCACCTGCTGGGTTTTATATATAGGAGAAACACATGTCACGAGTTAAATATTTGGTTGCACTGTTGCTGGTTGCATCGTCTACGGCCTTTGCGGCTGATTTCGAATCGGTATCTGAACTTCGTCAGTGCGGAAAAGACTTGAACTCCCTGAATGAGTCCAGAGGTAAAGTGGAAAGTGTAAGCAAAGAACTCTCAGGACTTAATTTGCGTGCAACCTTTATGCGGACAAGGATAGAGATACAGGAGGCATGGGTGGCTGACCATAACGCCAGAATGCGCCTGAATGCTGACATCTCAGAGTACAACGCATTTGTCCGTGAGCTCGATCGGCGGTATGATGGACATAATCGTAATGTAGACAAATTCAACGAACGCCTGCATGAATTCAAGAGTTCATGCCTAAATCGAAGCGTTGACAAAGACGGCGACATCTACAAAGAAGTCTGCAAAGATACGAACGAATACTTTGCCTTGTGTCGCTTGTCCAAGGAAAACTAATACAGCGTCAAAAGCAGACCTTTGAGGAGTGGGGGATGTGATACACAAAACATACGGACAGCTCTAGAGCTGTCCGTATTTCTTTTGTTTGTTTTTGCGGAGACGGTGGGATTCGGTCACGGGTTACTAAATATTTTATTTCACGTTGCTCATAAAATATAAAGTGTTCGCGACCCCGGCTCACTGTCGCCTTGCGACATGTTCCGCCTTTCGAATCCCACCCGTAAGCCAAGCAGTTGGC
>MHUY01000026.1 GCA_001825115.1 Candidatus Yonathbacteria bacterium RIFOXYC2_FULL_47_9
AGATGGTATCTGTAATGTACCCGAGACCCTCATCTCTTGCCCTAAGGATTGTAAGGCGAAGTACCAGCAGTTTTAAAAGGACTTGCAAAATCTGAGAAATGCTGTATATTGTCGAGATATGCCAATTACCAAATCAGCAAAACGTAATATCCGCGCGGGAGAAAAGAAAAAGGTCTACAACGACCGCCGCAAGAAGGCGATGAAAGAAGTCGTCAAAGAGGTCAAAACTCTTGCTCTAGCAAAGGATAAAAAGACCGCCCAGGCTACTCTCGCTGCTGCCTACAAGGCTATCGACAAAGCCGCAAAAGGCAATACGATCAAAAAGAACACCGCCGCACGCAAGAAATCACGTCTTGCAAAAATGATCAAAAAGATCGCGTAAGGATTCTTAAAAAACACTCTTTTTAAAAAAGAGTGTTTTTTGTTATTATTAAGTACATATGATAAATGTAACACCAGAAGAGGCTCAAGAGCTTATTAAAAAAGGAGCAACCGTACTCGATGTACGCACGAAAGAAGAATACGCTGAAGGACATATTGAGAACGCGACAAATATTGATTTTTATGAGCCAACTCTCGAAGAGAAGTTAAAGGAGCTTGATAAGACCAAGCAGTACGTTGTGCATTGTAAAAGCGGAGGGCGGTCATCAAAAGCAGTCGATCTTATGGGACAGCTTGGTTTTACGTCGGCCTGCAATGTTTCAGGGGGTATTACCTCTTGGGAGGAGAAGGGGTTGCCGGTAGTAAAATAAAGAATAAAAGAAAGGCCTCAACTTAAAAGTTGAGGCCTTTCTTTACGTTGTGGTCACAGGTTACTAAGTCTGCTCGAGTGATTACACTCTGTGCGGACTAAGTACCTTCGACCCCGGCTCGGCTCCACTCGCAAAAGCCTCGGGATGCCTCCGCCTAGCACAACTAAAAAACAGCGCATTAGCGCTGTTTTTCTTTACGTTGTGCTCTCGGCAAGAATCGAACTTACATCTTGGGTACCGCAAACCCATGTCCTATCCATTGAACGACGAGAGCATCTCGTCTTTTTTCGAACCCACACACTCTACCACAAAATCGTAAAAAAGCAAAAATTCCTTAAAACCCGAGCTTGCGCATCAGACGGTCAGGCATAGGTTCTACTTGAGGTTCCTCGGGGAGCATTTGAGCAATGATATGATGAATATCATCAACTGATGCTTCGCCAAGTGGAATTATAATATGCTGCACCAGAGCTTTCTTCGAAGTGATAAGGATCTTTGCCCCTACGTGTCCTTTTTCGGTATTGAGTTCTTCGAGGATCCAAAAAGACTCAAGTGTTTCCCATGGATAAAGAGTCTCTCCCGCACGAATACCTCTTCTTGAAAGTTCATACTCGAGTAGTCCTGGTGTTTGTTTGGCATGGAAAAGGAGTGTTCCCATGCCAATGATAATAATAAGAGAAAGGAGTACGTTGCCCGTGATAAAAAATGCTATCGCAAGGGATATCGTAATAATGCTGACAGCCCAATACCAATCAGTACTGTGTTCGCGCTGGTCATATGCTGGGGCGCTCCAGATAATATTTTCATCGTTCATGTATCTAGTGTAGCAGGGTAGAGGTAAATACGCTACAATGTTTACGATGTCGGATGTCACTATTTTTGTTGCGTTTACTGCAGGCCTTGTTTCCTTTCTTGCGCCGTGTGTTTTGCCGTTGGTTCCGGGGTTCCTGGCGTACTTGGGGGGCGTTGCTCTCGATAAGGATGCCAGCGCGACCAAAGCCCGGCTTGCGACCTTTCAGGCAAGTATATTTTTTGTGCTAGGTTTTATGCTTGTGTTTGCCATGCTTGGCCTCGTTTTGCATAGCGCGCTTGTGGGAGCGTCGGCACTTCTGCAGGTTTCTTTTGCGCGTATCGGTGGCGCCATCGTTATTTTTTTCGGACTCTACTTGATGGGGCTCATAAAACTTTCTTTCCTGGAGCGTACGCGGCATATGTCGGTGCATAAAAAGTTTTCCTCGCGCGCAATTACGTCGCTCGTGTTTGGTGCGGCCTTTGCTGCAGGATGGACACCGTGTGTGGGGGCAGCACTCGGGGCGATCCTTGGTCTTGCTGCTCTCGAGCCAGCAAAAACATTCGCTCTCCTTATTGCGTACGCGCTTGGTCTCGGGGTGCCGTTCTTGGTGATGGGGTTCTTTGCTGGGGAGTTCGAGCGCTACCTCAATCGTTCGTTTGTGTGGGTTAAATACCTAAACATCCTTTTTGGTGGCCTACTCATTTTTCTAGGCGCGCTCGCGTTTACGCAAAATCTCGCTGTGTGTAAGCAAGCACTCTGGAGTTTTCCGTTTTAGTTTTTATTTAAACATATATGACGAGGAAAAAGGTTGCCATCGTTTGCCCTACACATCGTGACGCGAGGGAACTTAAACGCCTCGATTACGCGCAGAGTATTGATTTGATTTGGTATGGAGATGATGTGAGCGAGCACTTGGAAGAATTTGAGCCGCTCCGATTTCTTGAGGATGCCGCACGCGATCTTTTCGATAAGAACCTGTCGGGAATCATAAGTACCGATGATTATCCAGGGAGTATCTTGGGGAGCATTCTTGCTCAGGAGTTCCACTTTCTTGGCCCCCGCCCCGAGGTGGTCATCGCCTGTCAGCATAAGTACCGCTCTAGAATACTTCAGCGTCAGGTGGTTCCTGATTCAACCCCGTTATTTAGTTTGATCGGTCCTGAAGCTAGCGGTTTTGTGGACGGAGAAATTGAACTCCCGTTTCCTTTTTTCATAAAACCAGTGAAGTCATTCTTTTCGATTTTGGCGCGAACTGTGTCGTGCGAGGAAGATGTGTTGGATTCATTGAATCGAGCGCGGAATCATTGGGAAGTTTTTGTACCACCTCTTGCAAAACTCACAAAACAGTATGGTGATTTTTCTATGAGAGCAGATTGTTTTATAGCAGAAGAAATATTGGTGGGTTCCCAGGTGACGGTTGAGGGTTATGTGGAGAATGGCTGCGCGACCATTCTCGGGGTGGTGGATTCGGTGATGTTTCCCGGCACGTTTTGTTTCCAGCGATTTGAATACCCGTCCCGACTTTCGGAGCTTGTGCAAGAAAGAATGGGTGACACTGCTGCTCGGCTTATGAAGGAAATAGGTTTTAATAACAGCCTTTTTAACATTGAAATGATGTACGACTCATCACGCGACAAGATCAGTATTATCGAAATAAACCCGCGCATGAGTTCTCAATTTGCTGATCTTTATGAAAAAGTCGATGGCGTCAACAGTTATGAAATACAATTGAAGCTGGCACTCGGCACCCCGGTCAGTTATTCGCGAAGGAACGGCAAGTACGCAGTTGCGGCAAGTTTTGTCCTTCGTACGTTTGCGGATCAGCGAATCACCCGTGTTCCTGGGAATAAAGAGATAAAAATCGTCGAAGAACGATTCCCCGATGCCAGAATCGAACTTTTTGGTGCCCCGGGAGATATGCTTTCCGACCTCTTTCAGGATGGTGTGAGTTATCGTTATGGTGTGATCAATCTCGGGGGAATGAATTGGGGTGAACTCACCACTTTTTTTAAAGAATGTGAAAAGACATTGACCTTTACGTTTGAGGGCTAGGGTGGTTGCACCGCAGGATGTCCTTGGTATTAAATTGTCGCAATTGATGCTCATTCATTGCCTCATTGAAATATCTGCTGTATAATTAGCATTAATTATGGAAACCCTACAAACACCCGCAATAAACGAAACAAAAGAGTACTCAAGAAAAGATGGGCTCATCGCTCTTTGTATCACCATGGTTGTCGTAATTGCGGGGGTCAGTGTAACTTCATATAAAAAAATGGGAGCGGAAGTTGATGCGGAAGGGAACAAGATATATACCGCAGCCGAACTTATGGCGCACAATAAAGTTGATGACTGTTGGATTACCATCGATGGTTTTGTTTTTGATATGACCGAGTCGAGCAAATCCCATCCAGGAAGTTTCCATTGTGGCGGCGATGGTAGTGCCAACTATCACAAAAATCACGGCCCAACTATTCGAAGTCGTATGGATCCGTTTCGCATTGGTAAACTGAATCCCGCTTCGGCTGCGCAGCTTTTGATGCCAAATACTACCGCAACGACTACTGCAGAAACGATCAACCCAACCCGTGAGCTTTTTGTAGAAGAGGGAAGCTGGAACACGCTTGAGATGATGATCGTGATGGAGCGCGACAATAAGTCGCTCCTTGCTATTGACGGTGCCACCCACAAACCAATTGGTCGGGTAAAAGATATTGGCAAGCAGGTCCACACGCAAGTATTTTCCCCTGACGGAAATTTTACCTACCATATTTCGCGTGATGGATGGCTTACCAAAATAGACTTGCACACCCTCAAGCCGGTAGGGGTCGTGCGTGTGGGCGAGGACTCTCGCGGGACAGCAATTACCGATAGCGGTAAATATGTCGCTATTGGAAACTATGAGCCAAAGCAGGTGGTGATTATCGACGCGGAGACCCTTGCTATTATTACCAAAATAGAACTCCTTGATACGCGAGACGGCACTATTACTCACTCGCGTGCCGGTGCGGTGGTTGAAAATGGAGAAAAGTTCATCGTCTCACTCAAAGACGGACGAAGTGTATGGGTGATTGATACGACAAAGAGGGGAATGCCGGTCAGTAATTATTTCTGGGATCTTGGCAAGGAGGGCGACGTGCTTCACGATGGGTATTTGACTCCAGATGGAAAATTCTACCTCACCGCAGTGCAAGGCTCGGATGTTGCCTGGGTTCTTGATACAGAAAAAATGAAACCAGTGGCGGAAGTAAAGGCCGGCAAGACACCGCATACGGGTCCAGGTGCTACATGGGGCAACTACACCTTTGTGCCATCCCTTGGTGAAGGGATCCTGACCGCGATTGATATGCGCACGTGGACAGCTGCGGCATATATCAAAACAGCGGGGGCGGGGCTCTTTACACGCAGTTACCATAAAGATCCAAGTTATCCATATATTTGGGTCGACACGGCATTTGGCGCAGAGGGTCAAGATGAGATTGATGTCATCGACGGCAACACCCTCAAGGTGGTAAGAAAACTCATCCCTATGGCAGACAAGCGAGCTGTTCACCCTGAGTTTACGCGCAATGGTAAATATGTCTATGTTGCGGTGTGGACAGGGAACAAAGTCTTTGTCTATAATGCAAACACCTTCGAGGTGGTGACTACAATCGATGCCTTTACTCCAACAGGCATTTCAAATGTGGGGATACGTATCGAAGAGCCAGGACTTTAGGACATATTACATATAATGAACAAATTTTTTAACGATAGAGAGAGACTTGCAGAGATAGTTCTACGTGCAGCAGTTGCTATTGCTTTTATGTATCCCGCAATTGATGCATTCTTTAATCCAAGTTCATGGATAGGTTTCTTTCCTGTATGGATGCTCGGCTTTGTTCCTGATCCCGTCCTTCTTCATTTATTTGGAGCCTCAGAAATTATTATCGCTATATGGCTCCTTTTTGCTAAGCGTATTTTTATCCCCAGCGTGCTCGCCACACTCTACCTCGTTGGTATCGTCGCACTTAATTGGCGTTTCATCGACCTCCTCTTTCGCGATGTTTCCATTTTGGGGATATCGATCGCTCTCGCTCTCACGCACTACAAGAAATAATGGTTTGCTCTAATTAACAGTATGGCCACAAGACCACAACACACAAAGAGAGTTGTCCGCGTAGCGTTGTTTATTGCGCTCAAGAATATTCAGCGTGGGTCACTGGCGGTAAAGATGGTTACTGTCTCTATTTTGTTGCTCACCTTTTTGAACCTGACGGTCGTCGGGGGACTGCTCAACGGCATTACTGAAGATATCGGCGTAAAGATAAAAAGCTCGCTTTTTGGTGACGTGGTCATTCAGCCGTCAAAAGAATATTCGTATATCCAAAATCCGGGCGAGGTCATCAATAATCTTGAAAGCAATACCGATATCGCTGCGTACTCGGAGCGACTCCTTGCGGGGACTATTGTAGAGTCGGGATACAAAGAGGTGAGCGGAAGCGCTATTCCTCGTCGGGTGGGTGCATCAGTTGCGGGGGTTTCTGTGGACCACGAAGACAAAACGACTGATATTTCAAAAAAGGTCATCGCAGGAAGGTTCCTCACAGAGTCCGACTGGAACTCCATCGTCCTCGGCTCAACGCTCGTTGAGGGGTATACCAAAAAGGGTGCGACGGGAGGAGACACAACCCTTGGACACGTGCTGGTGGGTGAAAAAGTGCGCGTGCGTTTTAGTAACGGTGTTGCACGAGAGTTTACGGTCGTGGGAATCGTAAGCACAAAATCATCCGTTGTTGATCAGCGCGCGTACATACAATACAAGGAGTTGCGGCAGATACTCGATCTTTCAGAAAATAAATATTCCGAGATTGCTATCGTGGCAAAGGTTCCTGCTGCCGCAGGGTACCTTGCGGAATTCTTGGGAGGAAATGTAGAGAATGAAAGAAATGATGTAAAGACATTAAACGAAGCAATTCCTTCTGGGGTGTCGGATGTAAAAGTGGCATTTACTCTGATA